>NZ_BAAJYR010000766.1:0-965 GCF_057546605.1 Acidovorax sp. KPB24-03
CGTCCAGCGCGTCGATGCCGCCGCCCGGGAACACGTAGGCGTCGGGCGCGAAGCTGGCGTTGGGCGAGCGGCGCGTCATCAGCACTTCGAGCCCGGTGCCGCCGCCGGCTGCCGGCGCGTCGCGCAGCAGCAGCACGGTGGCCGCGGCGCGCGTGGCCACCGGTTCGCGGTGGGGATGGAGTTGTTGGGAGGTGCGGGGCATCGGGCGATTATCGGCAGTGGGCGCCGGGGCGCTGCGCGCCCGCGCCCCGTTGGGGAGCTAGACGGCCGATTGCTATAAAAATAATAGCATTATGCCCTAGTCAATCATGTGCTGGAGGCCGATTTTGCTTCGACCTGCCGGTGGCCGGCCGCGGCCTTGTATTCCTGCACCCAGCGCGCCAGCACGGCCGGGTCCATCACGTCCGCGATGCGCGCGAAGCCCTCGGGGGCGCGTTCTTCCACCATGTCGAGGATGGCGTCCAGGCCCTCCTGCCGGTTCAGGGCCACGATGCGGGCGGTGGCGGGGCGGCGCGCGGCCTCGTAGTGTTCCAGCGCGGCGACGGGGGTCGGGGCTGCGCGTGCAGCGCATCGGCCAGCGCGCGGGCGTCCAGGATGGCCTGCGTGGCGCCGTTGGAGCCGATGGGGTACATGGGGTGCGCGGCATCGCCCAGCAAGGTGACGCGGCCGTGGCGCCAGCGGGGCAGGGGGTCGCGGTCCACCATGGGCCACTCCAGGATCTGCGTGGCCGCACGGATCACGCCGGGCACGTCCAGCCAGTCGAAGCGCCACGCGCCGAAGGTGGGCAGCAGGTCGTCCACCGCGCCGGGCCGGCTCCAGTCGGCGCGGTCGGGCGCCCGGAGCCCGCCGCCGAAGCCGTCCTCGCGCAGGCGGCGGTCGGCCACCCAGTTGATGAGCTGCGTGCCGTCCGCCGCGGGCGGCGCGATCGGGTAGACCACGAACTTCGCCCGGCGGTGGCCGGCCTG
>NZ_BAAJYR010000767.1:0-955 GCF_057546605.1 Acidovorax sp. KPB24-03
CGAAGGCAGCCGCTTCACGCTTTACTTCCCCGTGGCGCCGGATTCGGCACCGAGCGCGCCGCCGCACGCCCCCCCAGCCCGCCGCCCCGCCGCCCGTGCAGAGCGCGGACGAGCGCACGCGCACGTGATGTACGTGGACGACGACGAGGCGCTGGTCTTCCTCGTGCGGCGCCTGCTGCGCCGCCGCGGCTACCAGGTGACCGGGTTCACCGATCCGCACGAAGCCACCGAGGCCCTGCGCGCCGACCCGCGCAACTACGACCTGCTGGTGACCGACTACAACATGCCCGGCTACTGCGGCGTGGACCTGGTGCGCGAGGCCAAGCGCATCCGCCCTGACCTGCCGGTGGCCCTGGCCTCGGGCCACGTCACCGCGGAGATCGAACAATCGGCCCTGGCCGAAGGCGCGAGCGCCCTCATCCACAAGCCCAACGACGTGGAAGAGCTTTGCGCCACCGTGCACCAGCTGGTGCATGGCACGGCCAAGGGCCCCGATGACCCGGCCGATGGCGGACGCCACTGAGGCGGCGCCAGGCGCCGGGGAAGCCGCACCGCCGCCCGATTGCCTGTACGCCGACGACGACCTGCTGGTGCTGGCCAAGCCCTCGGGCCTGCTGTGCGTTCCGGGGCGCGGCCCCGACAAGCAGGACTGCCTGAGCGCCCGTGCGCTGCAGCACTGGCCGGACGCCCTGGTGGTGCACCGGCTGGACCAGGCGACCTCCGGCATCGTGCTCATGGCGCGGCACGCGACGGCCCAGCGCACGCTGGGCGATGCCTTCGCCGCACGGCAGGTGGACAAGCGCTACGAGGCCGTGGTGCAGGGCCCGGCGCCCGCGCCGCCCGCCGCCGATGGGACCGCCGGCGGCTGGCAGGCGATCGACCTGCCGATCGCCGCCGACTGGGAGCGCCGCCCGCTGCGCGTATCGACGCCGCACGGGCAAGCCGAGCTGACCCA
>NZ_BAAJYR010000768.1:0-955 GCF_057546605.1 Acidovorax sp. KPB24-03
CGCCGCGTCGCCGCCGCAGCGGCCGCCGCTCCAGGGCGCCGGCCGGAACCGTCATGCCGGGCGGGCACAATACCGCCCACCATGCTGATGTACCCCCAAATCGACCCCATCGCCCTGCAAGTGGGCCCGCTGGCCATCCACTGGTACGGCCTGACCTATCTGGCGGCCTTCGCGCTGTTCATGTTCCTCGGGGTGCGGCGCCTGCGCCACGAGCCCTTCGCCTCCATCACCGGGCCCGGTGCCTGGACGCGGCGCGACGTGGAGGACATCCTCTTTCTCGGCGTGGTGGGCGTGGTGGCGGGGGGGCGGCTGGGCTACTGCCTGTTCTACAAGCCGGGCTACTACCTGTCCAACCCGCTGGAGATCTTCTACATCTGGCAGGGCGGCATGAGCTTTCATGGCGGGCTGCTGGGCGTGATCGCCGCGATGGTGTGGTTCGCGCATTCGCGCAAGCGGCCCTGGCTGCAGGTGGCCGACTTCGTGGCGCCGTGCGTGCCGACGGGGCTCGCGGCCGGGCGCGTGGGCAACTTCATCAACGGCGAGCTGTGGGGGCGCTTCAGCAGCCCGGACCTGCCCTGGGGCATGGTGTTCCCGCAAAGCGGCTCGCTGCTGCCGCGCCACCCGTCGCAGGTGTACCAGTTCCTGCTGGAGGGCGTGCTGCTGTTCGTGCTGCTGTGGCTCTATGCCCGCCGCGAGCGCCGCCAGGGCGAGGTGGCCGCGGCCTTCCTGGTGGGCTACGGCAGCTTCCGCTTCATCGCCGAATACTTCCGCGAGCCGGATGCGTTCCTGGGCATCCTCTCGCTGGGCATGAGCATGGGCCAATGGCTGTGCGTGCCGATGATCGTCGCCGGCATCGCCATGTGGGTGTGGGCGCGGCGCCAGCCGGTGCTGCAAAGGGCTTGAGGCCCCAGGGGCCTCCAGCACAATAAATACCAGGGCATGTTGCTATTGAAAA
>NZ_BAAJYR010000769.1:0-954 GCF_057546605.1 Acidovorax sp. KPB24-03
GCAGTGGCGCGCCCACCAGGGCGGCGATGCGCGCAGCCGCCACGGGTTGAACGGCATGGGCCAGCGGCTGCGGCGGCGCGGCGCGCACCCGGAGCGCCGGCGGCGGGGCGCCGCCCGGCAGGCACAGCGCGCAGTCGAGCGTGTGCAGGCCCCCACCATCGGGCGCAGTGCCATCGTCCTGCGCCACGAGCTGGAACACGCCCGCAGCACTGCACACCACCATCAGCGACTGCGGGTGCACCAGGGGCGACACCGCGGCCACGCCCAGCGCCAAAGCAAACCACGCCAGCACCCAGCGGGCGGTGAGGAAGGGCGTGCGCAGCGCATTCATGGGCGGGGGGATTATCGGCGCCGGGGCCGGGCGCGCATGGCGGCCCGACCATCAAAGAAAGGCGCGCGGCGTCACGGCAGCGCCACCCAGCCGGGATGGCCGGGCATCGCAGCCTCTTCGGCCACCAGGGCTGCGCAGCACTGCGCCACGTGATCGACCAGCGCCCGCACGCGCGCCGGCATGAACCGGTGGCTGGGCAGCACGGCGTGCAGGGCATATCGCTGCCCCCGCCAATCGGGCAGCAGCGCGACCAGGGCGCCCGAGCGCAGGCTGGCGCGCACGTCGATCGCCGACTTGTAGACGATGCCGCCGCCCGCCAGCGCCCATTCATGGGCCATGGAGCCGTCGTCCACGCTGCGCTCGCCCTCCACGGCCACCGAGACCGCCTCGCCATCGGACGCCCGCTCGAAATGCCAGCGCACCTCCCGCCGGCCGGCGATGTGCAGGGTCAGGCAGTCGTGCCCCGCCAGCTCGGCGGGGTGCCGGGGCACGCCCCGCCGCGCCAGGTAGGCCGGTGCGGCGCAGGCCACGCGCCGGGTGATGCACAGCGGCCGGGCGATCAGTTGCGAGTCGGCCAGCGCGCCGTAGCGCAGGGCCACGTCCACCGCATCGCGGCGCACGTC
>NZ_BAAJYR010000770.1:0-951 GCF_057546605.1 Acidovorax sp. KPB24-03
CTTCGGGCCCCTCGGCGAACAGGTCGCCCGCCGCGTCCGCGGCCGTGAACCATTGCACCTGCTGCGGCGGGTGGCCGCCTTGCAGCAGCGTGCGCGCCGCCGCGCGAAAGCCCGCCCAGTCGGTGGCGTGGCCCAGGGTCACGGTGGTGACCGCACCGGTGGTTGTGGTGGTGGCGTCGTCCATCAGCCAAACAGCGAGGCCTGCACGGGCGGCGCAGGGGCGGCAGGTGCACTCGCCAGCGGGCCCGGCCGTGCCGGCGTGGCGAAGAACGCCTGCAGGTGCACCGAATCGAGCAGGCGCCCCGGCCGATGGTCCACCGTCTCGACGAACGGCAGCACCTTCTTGAGCGGCACCCGCAGGCGCGACAGGTCGGCATGCCGCACGCGCCGCACCCGGCGCGAGGCCAGCAGCCGGTCCACCGAGCCCACGCCCAGGCCGGGCACGCGCAGCAGCATCTCGCGCGGGGCGGTGTTGAGGTTGACGGGGAAGCGCTCCGGGTGCGCGATGGCCCAGGCGAGCTTGGGGTCCATGTCCAGCGACAGCATGCCGCCCTGGCGCGCGGGCACGATCTCCTCGTGCGCGAAGCCGTAAAAGCGCATCAGCCAGTCGGCCTGGTACAGCCGGTGCTCGCGCACCATGGGCGGGGCGGCCAGCGGCAGCGCGCGCGAGGCGTCCGGAATGGGGCTGAAGGCCGAGTAGTACACGCGCCGAAGGCGAAAACCACCGTACAGCTGCGCGCTCGTGGCCAGGATGGTGCGGTCGTCCGCCGCGTCCGCGCCCACGATCATCTGCGTGCTCTGGCCCCCCGGGGCGAAATGCGGCGCGGCGGCCCGCCGCGTGCGCCCGGGCAGCGAGACGACCTGCGCGGCGCCCTGCTGCTCGCGCCGGGCCTGCCGGGCATCGGCGATGTGCCCGGCCATGCGCGCCATCGAGCGCGGAGTGGCGGCGCC
>NZ_BAAJYR010000771.1:0-941 GCF_057546605.1 Acidovorax sp. KPB24-03
CGCGGGGCGGGCCTGCGTGCTGAGCAGCTCGGGCAGCAGGGCCGCCCAGTCGCGCTCGGTGGCGCTGAGCAGCTCCAGGCCGTAGTCGTTGACGGCGATCGAGAAGGTGCCCGCCTCGCCCTGCGCCGCGCGCCAGGCGAACAGGCTGGCCAGGCCGGTGTGCGCATGCCGCCCGGCGAAGGGGTAGAGAAACAGGTGCCAGCCTTCGCGCGTGCGCAGGGTTTCGGCCAGCAGCGTGCCGGGCGTGGGCAGGGCCGACCAGCGCTGCTGCACCTCCAGCAGCGGGCGCACGCTTTTCAGCTCGGGCGAGCGGTAGTCGCCGTCCGCCGCCAATGCGAGCTGGCGCACCACGAAGTCGGCCAGCACGGTGGACAGCGGCATGCGCGATCCCGCCCAGCGCGGCACGGTGGGGCGGCCGCGCGCGGCGCGGCGCACGTAGGCGGTCATGTCCTCGATCTTGACCATCTCCAGCACCTGGCCCGCGAACACAAAGCAATCGCCGGCCGACAGGCGCGACAGAAAGCTCTCTTCCATGGTGCCCAGGCGCGCGCCGTGCAGCACCTGCACCACCATGCTGGCATCGCTCACGATGGTGCCGATGTTGGCGCGGTGGCGCCGCGCCAGGCGCGCATCGGGCATGCGCCACACGCCGCCCTCATCGGGCACCACGCGCTGGTAGTCCGGGTAGACGGCCAGCGACGGCCCGCCCCGGTGCACGAAATCCAGGCACCACTGCCACACGGCGCGCGGCAGGTCGGCATAGGCGGCCGTGCGGCGCACCTCGGCATAGAGCGCCTCGGGCTCGAAGCCGCCGCCCAGGGCGACGGTGACCAGGTGCTGCACCAGCACGTCCACGGGGCGGCGCGGGCTGGCGCGCATCTCCACCTGGCCCGCCTGCACCGCGGCGCGGGCGGCGGCGGCCTCGACCAGCTCCAGGCTGT
>NZ_BAAJYR010000772.1:0-939 GCF_057546605.1 Acidovorax sp. KPB24-03
GAGCGCGCTCGGGCAAGGTAGCGGCGCGTGGTGCGGGCTTGGCGGGCACCGAGGCGGGCGTTGGCACGGGCACGGCTACAGCAGCAGGCACCGCTGCAGGCGTGGCATATGCGACCGGCTCGGGCATGCCCGGCCACTCGTCCGCCGCCTGCGGCGCGGTCTGAAGCGACTCGCGACCCGTCGGCCCATCCACCACCGCGCCGCCCAGGGGCCCGTTGCCGCCACTGGCAGCGACGGCATGGCTCCAGTCCAGCGCCGACTGGCGGCGTGCGCGCGCCCAGATCCAGGCCGCCAATCCCAGGGCCAGGACCAGCAAGGCCAGCAGCCCGTAGACCACCGTGGCGGAAAACCGCTCGGTCTCGGCGGCTTCGAGTTGCTGCCTGAGCTGGGCGGCGGCCGCACGCTCGGAGGTGGCCTGGGCACGCTGCGCTGCCACCTCGGCTTCGAGCTTGCCAGTGCGTGCCGCGGACTGCTGCAGCTCTTCCACGGGCGTGTTCAGCGCCTTCCACAGCGCAGCGGCTTCGGTGCGCTGGGGGCTGGCATCAGTGGCGGTGGGCGCAGCCATCTCGGGGGCCGCACGCAGCGGCAGCGGGGCGTCGAGCCACACATCCAAAGGCTCCATCACGAGGCGGGGGCGCTCGGCGGGCGCCGGCTGCTGCGGGCTGGTGAATACCGCGCGGCCCGAAGCGGGCGTAGCGGGGGGCCGCCGCAGCACGGGGGTGCGGGGGCATTCGCGGCAGGGGCCCGTGGGGCACGGGGCGCCGCCGCGGGTCTGCGAGGGGGTGCATCCGTGGTGGCTGCGGCGGAAGTCCGTCCCGCACCCGTTGCAGCCGCGCCGTCGCCTGCCAGCCCAGGACCTGTGGCCGGTGCCGTGCGAGGCAGCGCCAATTGGCCCAGATCCACGGGGCGGGAGGTGCCAGCCGCCGATTCGGGCAGCTG
>NZ_BAAJYR010000773.1:0-935 GCF_057546605.1 Acidovorax sp. KPB24-03
CCTCGCGCTCGGCCGCCTCCGCCCAGGGCCTGGCGCAGTGGCTGGAGATCCTGGAAGGACTTCACTTTCATGCGCCGGTTGTACCCGAAGTGCGGCCGCCGCCCCGGCGTGGGCGGCAGTGCCCCGGGATCGCCGCGGGCCATGCCGCACCGGCTCCGGGGCCGGGCCCGTTACACCCACCGATCGTTCGGTGCGGTGCGCTCGCCCCCGCTGTCGCCTGTGTTCACCACGCCGCGCGGCTCCACCAGCAGCAGCCAGACCTCGCCCAGCGCGCAGGGCCGGTGCTCGGTGTCCCGGGGCACGACGAACATCTCGCCGGCATTCAGCTCCACGTTGCCGTCGCGCAGCTCGATGCGCAGCCGCCCCTGCACCACGATGAACGCCTCGTCGGTGTCCGCGTGGCGGTGCCAGATGAACTCGCCGTCGATGCGCGCCAGCTTGAACTGGTAGCCGTTCATCTCGGCGACCACGCGGGGCTGCCACAGCGCATCGATCAGCGAGAACTTGTGCGCGAAATTAATCGGCGCATGGCCCGCTCGGGCCGGTGGCGTGGGGGTGTGGGCGTGTTGCATGCGGGGCGCTTTCTGGTCAATGGAAAGCACCCAGGTTAGGCAACTCAGGCCCCCGCGTCTTGCACGATCGTGCACGCGGCGGCCGGGCCGGCCTGCATGCGCAGCCAGCGGGCCGGCGGCACGCCGAAGGCCTGGGTGAACCGCCGCGTCATGTGGCTCTGGTCGAAAAAGCCCGCCGCATCGGCCGCCTGCGCCGCGCCCAGGCCCTGGCGCATCAGCGTGCGCGCCAGGTCCAGGCGCCGCAGCGTCAGGTAGCGGTAGGGGCTGGTGCCGAACAGCGCCCGGAAGTCGCGCGACAGGCGCCAGCGGTCCTGGCCGCTGGCGCCCTCCAGGTCGGCCAGCGTCACCGGGCTCGCGGCGTGC
>NZ_BAAJYR010000774.1:0-931 GCF_057546605.1 Acidovorax sp. KPB24-03
CAGCATCGCGCTGGGCCTGCCGGCCCCCGGCCGCTGGGCACGGCGCCGCCTGGCGCTGCTCGTGGCGCGCGAAGACATCCTCTACTTCGATGCCTTTCCCCCGGCCTTGCTGGCCCAGCCGCTGATGCCGACCGGATCGAAGGCCGCCTGGGGCCGCCTGTGCGAGGCGCTGCAGGCCTGCGGCGTGGCCGCCCGCATCTACGGCAGCCACGGCTGGCAGCTCATCACCGGGCTGGACCACCTGCGCAGCGGCTCCGATGCCGACCTGTGCATCGGCGTGGCCAGCCCCGCGCAGGCCGATGCCGCCGCCGCCTGCCTGCACGCCTTCCCGAAGGCGCAGCCCCGGCTCGACGGGGAACTGCTGTTCGCCAATGGCGCCGCCGTGGCCTGGCGCGAGTGGAGCGCTTGGCGTGCAGGCCGCGGCAAAGCCGTGATGGTCAAGCGCCTGGCTGGCGCCGCGCTGGCGCAAGCCCCCTTCTGGCCGGCCACGGAACCGGCAGAGGAACCGGCTGCAGAGGAGCCGCTGCCATGACCGCCAACGCACGGCGCCGGTCTGCGAGCGACCCGCGCCCGGACCCGGCCCCGCAGGCCATCGGCCGCGCCGCCACGCTGTCGCTCTACGACGAACTGGCCTTGTCGCCCAAGCCCGGGCTGGTGACCCTTACTGACAACGGCAGCCACACCGACATGGATGCCCGCACCTTCATGCGCAGCCTGTTCGCGCTGCGCGTCTATTTCGTGCGCATCGCCGCGCTGGGCCATGCCGGCGAAGGGTTCCCGGCGCTGGAGCGCTGCGGCATCGAGGCCGAAGCGCGCATGGTGGCGGCCACCGGTGGCGTCAACACCCACCGGGGTGCGATCTTCACGCTGGGCCTGCTGTGCGCCGCGGCGGGGGCCCTGGCGCGCGAAGGCACACCCCCTGCAGCCCGCC
>NZ_BAAJYR010000775.1:0-929 GCF_057546605.1 Acidovorax sp. KPB24-03
GCTGAAAAGAGCGCGCCGCGCGGCGAGGGCTTCAGGCCGCCGCCGCGCCCGCCTGCGGCGGCGCCGCGAGGTAGTTGTTTTTCACGCGCACGTAGTGCTCGGCCGAATACCGCAGGTACGCGATTTCCTGCGGTGTCAGCGCCCGCTGCCGCACGGCCGGGCGGCCCGTGTAGAGGTAGCCGCTCTCCAGCACCTTGCCGGGCGTGACCAGGCTGCCGGCGCCGAGCATCACGCGGTCGCCGACCACCGCGTCGTCCATCACGATGCTGCCCATGCCGATCAGGCACTCGTCCCCGATGGTGCAGCCGTGCAGGATCACCGAATGGCCCAGCGTGACGTGGCTGCCGATCACGAGCGGCGAGCCGTCCGGCTTGCCCGGATGGCGGTGCGACACGTGGCCCATGGCCAGGTCCTGCACGTTGGAGCATTCGCCCACCACGATGCGGTTCACGTCGCCGCGCAGCACCGCGTTGCACCACACCGAGCTGTCGCGCCCCAGGTGCACATCGCCGATCACCTGGGCCGAGGGGTGGAGGTAGACGCCGGCGTCCAGAGCGGGGGCGGTGTCGAGGTAGGGGGCGAGGGGCATGGGGTGCGGTCCGGAGAGAAAGGGGCGGGACGTTGGCGTCGGCAGCGATCTTATGCAAGAACCCCGTGCGCCGCGGCGCTCACCGCAGCGGCGCGTCGCCCGGCGCCCCGAGCGGTGCTGGCCGCCACGGACTGCGCCCCGTCAGCTCCCCCACGATGGCCGCCTTCAGCGGGGCCAGCCGCCGGGCGCCCTGCAGCACCAGTTGCCGCACGGCGCGGGGCAGGGGGCGCGCGTCGGTGTACAGCCGCACGATGGCGTTGGTGCCTTCATAGATCGGCCAGGCGCGGCGGTGGTGCGCGCGGGCATAGGGCCGCAGCGCGTCGGCGCTGCCGATGTCCTG
>NZ_BAAJYR010000776.1:0-928 GCF_057546605.1 Acidovorax sp. KPB24-03
TAAATGCTCGCCGAAACCGGCGCGTCCCATCGGCTCGCTTCCATCCGAACAGCGAGCCATATGAATGCCTGACTGGGGTGGAGCGAAAAGGCGTTCCCTCGAACTGCCCTTCCGAGAGCATCAGCATGCCCTCGAAGAACCGGAACGCATAGTTCGCCTGCCGGGCCGCTTCCTGGAAGGTCTGGGGCTTGACGGCCCACACCACGGTGCCGGCCCGGGCCAGCGCGGGGCCGGCCGCTTCGTGCGCCGTGATGCCGTGCTGCGAAAGCAGGGCGGCGCGGGCTTCGGCCCAGGGCTCGACCACTTCGATCTGCGCGGCCGGCACGCCCTGGCGGATCAGCCCGCCGATGATGGCGCTGGCCATGTTGCCCCCGCCGATGAAGGCGATGGCGGAGGAGGGCGAATCGGTCGCGGCGGGCGTGGCATTCATGGCGGCGGTGGGCAGGTGGAGGCGAAGCGCAGGATGTTAGCGCCTGCGCTGTGGCGGGGGGCCGGGGCGGCGGTTTTCAGTCGAGCGAGGCCTGCCGCACGGCGTGCTCCCAGCGCGCCATGAGTTCGCGGGGCGCGGGGGGCGCCCAGCGTGGGCATGAAGCGGCGCTCGGCGCGCCACAGGTCCGACAGTTCGTCGGTGCTGCGGTACACGCCGCTCGACAGGCCGGCCAGGTAGGCCGCGCCCAGCGCCGTGGTCTCGATCACCGCGGGCCGCACCACGGGAATGCCCAGCAGGTCGGCCTGGAATTGCATGAGCAGGTCGTTCACGCAGGCGCCGCCGTCCACGCGCAGCTCGCTCACCGGCGCGCCGCCGGCGGGCCACGGCGTCGCGGCTCATGGCCTGCAGCAGCGCGGCGCTCTGGTAGGCGATGCTCTCCAGCGCCGCCCGCGCGATGTGGGCGAGCGTGGTGCCGCGCGTGAGGCCGGTGATGGTGCC
>NZ_BAAJYR010000777.1:0-928 GCF_057546605.1 Acidovorax sp. KPB24-03
CTCTACATCGCACCGACCCCCAGTTCACCGGAGGTGGACTTCAAGTTCGACGCCCATACGCTGAGCTTGCGCGGCGAGTCCTACCCCGAGAATGCCGCGGCGTTCTATGGCGACGTTCTCACGCAGCTCAGGGCCTACCTGGCCGGGCAGGTGGACACCAAAATCGAGGTGAGCATCGCGCTCGCCTACTTCAACAGTTCGAGCACCAAGATGCTCTTCAACCTGATCGAGGCGCTCAGCGATGCGCCGGCGCGGCACGGTGCCAGGCGCCTCCACCATGCGCGTGCTGCGGGCCTGCGCCGTCTGCGCGAGTTCGCCGATCAGCGTGGCCTCGGGCAGGTTCTTCCAGTAGCGCGTGGGCATCTCCTTGCGCATCATGTCCAGCTTCAGGCGCGCGGGGTTGAAGATGTTCCGGTAGTAGGTGAGCCACAGCGCCTCGCCCGCATCCGGTGGCGGCGCGTCGCTGCGCTGCCGCCGCCGGGCCCCGGTGCAGCCGCTGGCCGTCCCAGCGCACGCTGGCGTCCGGCGTGAGGATGGCCCAGCGCATCTGGGTGAAGCGGCGCGCGAAGAACGGCGCGTTGGCCTCGGTGATCCAGTGGTCCGGCTCGAACCAGGCGATGTGCAGCGTGCCGCCGTCAGGCTCGGGCACTGGCCGGAACCGCACGAAGGCGCGCATCTTGTGCATGTCGCGCTTCACGGCGCGGTCCAGGTGCTGCAGCCGCAGGCGGTCGGGGTCCAGCGGGTCGTGGCGCAGGCCCGGCTCGTGCGCGAGCCGCCACAGCAGCCGGTACATCAGCGCGAAGCGGCCGGGGTCGCGGTGCAGCACCACGCGCTCGCACCGCTGCAGGAACTCGCGTGGCACCCGCAGCGGGGAGGCGGGCGGCGGTGCATCGGGCGAAAGGGGTGCGCCCGGGGCGAGTGTCCGTTG
>NZ_BAAJYR010000778.1:0-925 GCF_057546605.1 Acidovorax sp. KPB24-03
ACCCGGCCGACTGCGCGGTGCGCGATGCCTATGCGGCGCGGCTGCTGGCCACCGCGCGGGGGGAGGCCCGGGGCGATGCGCCGCGCGACCACCGGCCGCCGGGCTCCTCGCCCGTGGCGCGCCTGCCGACCTCGCCCGCCGATCTGATGATGCGCGTGGTCAACCTGATCGTGGACGGCTACCTGGATTTGCGCCGGGAACTGAGCCGGCAGCTCGACCACTGGCAGGCCGAGCTGCTCAAGCCCCGCGCGCGCTTTGCCAACTGGAGCGCGCTGCTGGAGGCCCGGCTGGCGCTGCACCAGCTCGACGAAATCTGCGAAGACCAGAACACCGCCGTGCAGGACTGGATCGATGCGGTGGAGACCTGGCCCGAGCCCGAAACCCCGGCGCTGCAGCGCGAGCTGGACCTGCTCAAGGTGCGCAGCCGCGACGTGCTGGAGCACATCGAGCGCGTGGTGCACCACGTGCGCCGGCTGGAGCAGAGCACCGAGACGGCGGTGCAGATGCATTTCAGCGTGCAGAGCAACCGCACCAACGACATCATGCGCACGCTCACGGCGCTCACCGCCGTGTTCCTGCCGCTGAACCTCATCGCGGGCATCTTCGGCATGAACTTCGAGTTCATTCCGCTGGTGCACAAGCAGGACGGCTTCTGGTGGGCGATGGGCTCGATGACGGTGATCGCGGTGGCGCTGATCGCGCTGTTCTGGCGCAAGCGTTACCTCGCCCGCACGGGCCACCACTGAGCGGGCACGGGGCGCCGCGCCCTGCGCGCCGATAGAATCGGCGCCCCTTCGCACATCGCTCCCGCCCACGCCCTTGCGGCCCGCCCGCAGCGGCGCCCCCGTTCCCATGGCCCACATCCTCGTCGATCAGCTCGTCAAGACCTACCGCATCGCCGAGCGCGCGCCGGGCCTGGGCGGCG
>NZ_BAAJYR010000779.1:0-921 GCF_057546605.1 Acidovorax sp. KPB24-03
GGCATTGCCCAGCGTGCGCACCACATGCTGCAGGATGGCGTCCGGCGTGGCGTGGGAGATGTCGGTGCGTTCGCCGTCGGCCCCCAGGGCTTCGGCGGCATCGCGGGCGTGGGCCTCGTCGGGAAAGAGGGCGAAGACATGGCCGGTGGGGTAGAAGGTGCCGGCCGAGGACGTCATGTCCGGGTCGAGGACAAAGGGCTTCATGGGGTTCCTCTCGCTGTGGATTCAGCGGCCATTGGGCCCGGGCCCGGACGTCGGCGCTGTAGGGCGGGGCAAGGCCGCCGTGTGGGACGCGTCCCAGTCGGGCGTTGCCGGACTGGCGCAGACCCGGCATCGAAACGGCCTGCGGCGCAATGAAATCGCCGGCATGTCGCTACTAAAAACGTAGCAATATGCCCGACTGATGGGCCAGCACCGCGGCCAGCGCGGCGCAGTGCACGGCCACGGTGAGCCAGTAGACCGCGCGGAACGATGCCTTGCTCGACTTGTGCCGCAGCCACTGCTGTGCCCACCACGCGGCCGGCCAGCCGCCCAGCACGGCGAGCAGGTGCAGCCGCTGCTCGCTGGTGCGCCATCCCCCGCTGCGTGCGGCGTCCTTGTCGCTGGCATACACGGCGAAGGTCACCACGTTGACGGCCACCAGGGCCGCCAGCCATCCCATGGAGATTCGCTGCGTCCAGACGCCCCAGGCCACGAGCGCCAGCCACGCGACCATCCACGCATAGGCCACGCCATGGTTCGCGGAGCGGGCATCGCGCGAAGGGGGGCGCCGCCGGGCCGGTGGCGACGCAGCGGCGCGTGCCTGTGCGTCTCCGGCAGGTCCACGCTGGTGCGTTTGCCGGGGCGGTGCGCGGCCAGGATCAGTCCGGGCGGGCGGGGCCGATGCCGGGGACGGGGGGGCGCGGCCCGCGTCGCGCCACC
>NZ_BAAJYR010000780.1:0-918 GCF_057546605.1 Acidovorax sp. KPB24-03
CTTGGCCCGGGGTTGCGCCGCCGCATCGAGCAGGTATTGCACCAGCAAGCCGACCGGCCGGCCCGTGGCGCCCTTGGCGGCGCCACCCTTCCAGGCCGTGCCGGCAATGTCCAGGTGCGCCCACGGGGTGTCGCCCACGAAACGCTGCAGGAACTTGGCCGCCGTGATGGCGCCGCCAGCCCGCCCGGCCACATTCCCCATGTCGGCGAAGTTGCTTTTGAGCCCCTCGCCATATTCGTCGTCCAGCGGCATGCGCCAGCACGGGTCGAGCGCCGCATCGCCAGCCGCCTGCAGGCTTTGCGCGAGCGCGTCGTCGGTGGCGAACAGGCCGCTGCGCAGGCCGCCCAACGCGACCACGCAGGCGCCGGTCAGGGTGGCGATGTCCACCATCGCAGCCGGCTTGAAGCGCGCGGCGTAGGTAATGGCATCGCACAGCACCAGCCGGCCTTCGGCGTCGGTGTTCAGCACTTCGATGGTCTGGCCGCTCATGCTGGTGACCACGTCGCCGGGCTTGACCGCACGGCCATCGGGCATGTTCTCGCATGCGGGAATGAGGCCCACCACGTTGATGGAGGGCTTGAGTTCGGCCAGTGCGCGGAACACGCCCAGCACACTGGCGGCGCCGCCCATGTCGAACTTCATCTCGTCCATCTCGGCCGCGGGTTTGATCGAAATGCCGCCCGTGTCCGAAGGTGATACCCTTGCCCGATCAGCACCGTGGGCGCCTGCCCGGCGAACGCCCGCCGTCATAGCGCAACTCGATGAAGCGCAGCGGCTCTTCCGGAGCCGCGCGCCACCGCCAGAAACGCACCCATGCCCAGCCTTGGCGGCTTCTGCGGGGCCCATCACCTTGCACTGGATGGAGGGGAACTTGGCCAGTGCCTTCGCAGCGCCCGCCAGCACGTGGGCGTGGCATGG
>NZ_BAAJYR010000781.1:0-916 GCF_057546605.1 Acidovorax sp. KPB24-03
GTGGGCTCGTCCAGGATCAGCAGCTGCGGCTGGGTGAGCAGCGCCCGGATGATCTCCACACGCTGCATCTCGCCCACGCTCAGGGTGTGCACAGGGCGCAGCGGGTCGATGTCCAGCCCGTACTCGGCCGCGGTGGCAGCGATGCGGCGCGTGACCTCGGCCAGCTGCAGCCGCTTGTCCAGGCCCAGCCACACGTTCTCGGCCACGGTGAGGGTGTCGAACAGGCTGAAATGCTGGAACACCATGGCGATGCCCAGCGCCCTCGCCTCCTGCGGATTGCGCACCGCCACCGGCTGGCCGTTGAAGTGCAGGGTGCCCTCGTCGGGCTTGACCGCGCCGTAGATGATCTTCATCAGCGTGGACTTGCCTGCGCCGTTCTCGCCCAGCACGGCGTGGATCTCGCCGGGCTGCACCGTGAGGGACACGCCGCTGTTGGCCACCACGGCCGGATAGCGCTTCGTGATGCCCGCCAGCTGCAGGCGCGGCACCGGCGCCGCGGCGGCGGGGGAGGTGTGGGAGGAATTCATGCGGGCGATTGTCTCTTGATTTTCAAAGGGGGTTGGGCACGAAACCGGAATGCTGCGCACGTCCTTCATGCGTTGGCCGCTATGCTTTTCGTAGCGATGCTGCCACGGTGCGCACGCTGTCGCGCAGCCACATGGCGGCGGCCGAATGGTGGGTGCGGGCATGCCACAGCTGGTAGTACATCAGGCGCGGGAAGGGCACCGGGCACGGCAGCACGGTGAGCGGCAGGCGGTCGGTGAAGCGTTCGCAGAACTGCCGCCCCGTGGTGAGCACCAGCAGGCTGGCGGCGACCATCTCCGGGATCAGGCTGAAATGGGCGCAGCGCGCGGTCACGCGGCGCTGCAGGCCCAGGGAGTCGAGGTGCGCATCGATCACGCCGCGCGCGCCGGGG
>NZ_BAAJYR010000782.1:0-908 GCF_057546605.1 Acidovorax sp. KPB24-03
TACACGCGCTGGGTGCGTTCCTCGTTCCACACCAGGCGTGCGGGCAGGTCCACGGCGATGTCCTTGCTGGCGCGCGCGGGGGCCACGGTCAGCAGCGCCAACTGCGGGTGGCCGGGCGGAAAGCGCAGCTGCCCTGATTGGGCGATGGGCGGTGCGGCTTCCGGCGCCGCGGCGGGTTCGGCGGCCTTGCTGCAGCCTTGCAGCAGCGCGCCGCCGCCCAGGGCGAGGACGAGCAGGCCGCAGGTGGTCAGGCGCGGAAGGGAGAGGGCAGGGTGCACCATGGTGGACTTCGCGATACGAGAGGTGGAAGGGGAACGGCGGGGCATGGATTGGCGTGGCTGGACTTGGGGCGGGGGGCGTTCAGGGCAGGCTGCCCAGCAGGGCTTGCGGCTGCGTGCGCAGCAGCCAGGCGCCCTGGGCCTTGGCATAGTCGGCACGGGCCGAGAGCGCCTCCAGCGCCGTGGCCCGCAGGGTGCGCTGGGCGTCCAGCAGGTCGGTCAGCGGCATGGCGCCCTTGCGGTACGCCAGCTCGGCGCTCTGCGCCACCTGGCGGGCGCGCGGCAGCACGCCTTCGTCGTAGCTGGCGGCGCGGCGCGCGGCGCTCAGCGCGGCCTGCTGCAGGTGCTGCAGGTCCAAAAGGGCCAGGCGGCGCGTGTTGTCCAGTGCGTCCTGCGCGCGGGTCAGCTCGGCCTGGGCGCGGCCGATCTCGCCCTGGAACTGGTAGCCCCATTGGAGCGGGATCTGCACGCGCACTTCCAGCAGGCGGTTGGAGGTGCCGGGGTAGTGGTCCACCGAGGCCCCCACCGTCCAGTCGGACTTGCGCAGAGCGCTGGCGTTGTCCAGCGCCGCCTGGGCGGACTGCACGCGGGCGATGGCGGCGCGCACGTCGGCGCGTGCCTCGGCCCAGG
>NZ_BAAJYR010000783.1:0-907 GCF_057546605.1 Acidovorax sp. KPB24-03
CGCGCCGGCCGTGGCCGCTGCACCGGCGCCCACCCCAGCTCCGGCCCCCGCTCCCGCAGTGACGGGCAACACCGCCTCCAGCGCCGCCGCCGCGGCGGAACGGGAAGTGTCCGCCGCAGTGCACGCCTGGGCCAAGGCCTGGGAGAGCCAGGACATGAACGCCTACCTGGGCGCCTACGACAAGAACTACACGCCCAACGGCAAGCAAAGCCACGCCGCCTGGGAAAAAGAGCGCCGCGACCGCATCGTCGGCCGCGCCAAGATCAACGTCAGCGTGAACGATCTGCGCATTTCCGTGAACGGCAACAAGGCGCAGGCGCGCTTTCGCCAGGGCTACAGCTCCGGCAGCTACAGCGTGAACAGCCGCAAGACCCTGGACCTGGTGAACACCGGCGGCCAGTGGACCATCGTGCGCGAGGCCACCGGCGGTTGATGGCGATCGTTTCGGTGACGCGCTCCACCATCGCCTTCGGGATGCTCCCTTGCCCTCTGCTGGCGCACCGCGCCGCATTCGTTCCCGCTTGAAGCCTCGCATGCCTGCGGGACGTTCCCCCTGGAGCCGCGGCATGGCGGCGGGCATGGTGCTGTCGCTGCTCGCGGCAGCCTGGCCCGCGCACGCCCAGGGCGACAAGCTGCGCGGCGTGGGCAAGAACGCGCGCACGGCGCCCGTACGCATCGCCCCGCTCGCCGATGGGCAGGCGGAAAAGCGCCTCATGGAGGTCTATCGTCTCACCGGCGAAGGCAAGGGCCGCGAGGCCCTGGCCAAGGCCGAGAGCCTGGTGCGCGACCACCCCAACTTCCAGCTCGCGCAACTGGCGCTGGGCGACCTGCTGTCGGCCCGCACGCGGCCGCTGCGGCAGATGGGCGACGTGCCGGCCGCCAGGGCGATGCCCCGCCGCCCAGGAAG
>NZ_BAAJYR010000784.1:0-906 GCF_057546605.1 Acidovorax sp. KPB24-03
CATGGCCCGCCTGCCCGCACCGGCGGCACCCGCTGCGATGGCCGCGCCGGCCAGCGTGGCCGAGGAAGCCGAGCCGCCCAGCTTCGACGTCACCGCGTTCGCCGGCACCTACGCCACGCAGTTCGCCGTGCCCCAGCGCATCACCGTGCCCTCCAACGGCCAGCGCACCACGCTGGGCCTGGGCACGCACAACGCGGCCGCCACGCTGCTCACGCGCGCCGTGCCCACCCGGCAGGAGACGGCCTATCTCGTGGCCGAGATCGCGCCGCCGCCGGGCGCCTGGCCGGCAGGGCCCGTGGGGCTGTATCGCGATGGCGCCTTCATCGGCAACGACACGCTGGACTTCGCGCAGGACGCCACGGCCGGCGGCAGGGCCACCCTGTGGTTCGGGGCCGACGACCAGGTGATCGTGCAGGCCGAGCCGCCGCAGGAGACCACCGGCAGCGCCGGCTTTACCGGCGGGCGCACCGAGCGCCGCACCGATCGCGCCTACCGCGTGGAAAACCGCCACGCCCGGCCCATCGCGCTGCAGGTGCTGGACGCAGCGCCGGTCTCGCGCAACGAGAAGATCGAGGTCGAATCCCGCTACACGCCCGCGCCGCAGGACACGGCCTGGAACCGCACGCCCGGCACCATCGCCTGGCAGCAGCCGCTGGCCGCCGGCGCCACCGCGCGCTTCACGGCCACGCACACCGTGCGCTACCCGAAAGAGATCGCGCTGAGGGAGCGCGAATGAACGCCGCCCCCTTCGGCCCTGCCATGCCCGCCGCCGCACCGCGCCGCGCGACCGCCGCCTTCATGCGGTCGCACCCGGCGCACTGGATCGCCCTGGGCTTCGGCGCCGGCCTGTCGCCCAAGGCACCCGGCACCGTGGGCACGCTGTGGGCGTGGCTGGCCTATCTGGTG
>NZ_BAAJYR010000785.1:0-902 GCF_057546605.1 Acidovorax sp. KPB24-03
GACGAGGGCCTGTCGGGCACGCTGTTCCTGCCGCCGGGCCCGGGACCGCACCCGGCCGTGCTGGTGCTCAACGGCTCGGGCGGCGGCATCAACGAGCCGCGTGCGGCGCTGTACGCCTCGCACGGCTACGCGGCGCTGGCGCTGGGCTACTTCCAGTCGCCGGGGCGGCCCGACCACATCTCGGACACGCACCTCGAATACTTCGAGACCGCGCTCGCCTGGCTGCACCGCACGGTGCGCCCGCGCGGCGGCTTCGTCGCGCTGAGCGGGCAGTCGCGCGGCGGCGAGCTGGTGCTGCTGCTGGGCACGCTGTTCCCTGAGCAGGTCTCGGCCGTCATCGGCTATGTGCCGGGCGCGGTGGTGCACAGCGCGCAGAACGCGTGCAACCCCGCCAACGGCCCCGACAGCCGCAACGGCCCGGCGTGGATCTTCCGCGGCCAGCCGCTGCCGCACCTGTGGGAGAACAACCGCACGGCCACCTGGGCGCCGTGGGACGAGGGACCCGAGCCGCGCCGCCATGCCAACGCGCTGCTCACCGCGCTGCAGGACGAGGAGGCCGTGGAGCGCGCCCGCATCCGCGTGGAGCGCATCCGCGGGCCGGTGCTGCTGCTGACCGCCGAGGACGACGGCTCCTGGCCCTCGTCGCGCTACGGCCGCATGGTCGTGGAGCGGCTGAAGGCCCATGCGCACCCGCACCCGGTGGCGCAGTACGACTACGCGGGCGCGGGGCATTCGATTTTGTTCCCCTACCTGCCCACCACGCAGACCGTGTACGCCCACCCGGTCTCGGGCCGGCTCAGCACCGGCGGCGGCGCGCCCGCGCCCAACGCCTGGGCCGACGAACACTCGTGGCGGCAGGTGCTATCGTTTTTGAAGCAAGCTGCCCTAGAAGAATCTGTGCT
>NZ_BAAJYR010000786.1:0-895 GCF_057546605.1 Acidovorax sp. KPB24-03
GTTCCACTCGTCCCAGACCCAGAACCCGATGCCCACGCCGCCGGTCAGCATCTCGGCCGCCACGATCACGAGCCAGGCGGTGCCCACGGCCAGGCGCACGCCGGTCAGCATGTAGGGCAGCACTGCGGGGAACAGGATGGTGGTGGCGATCTTCCATTCCGAGAGGTTGAGCACGCGGGCCACGTTCATGTAGTCCTGCGGCACGCGCTGCACGCCCACCGCGGTGTTGATGACCATGGGCCAGATCGAGCAGATGAAGATGGTCCAGATGGCGGCCGGGTTGGCGCCCTTGAACACCAGCAGGCCGATGGGCAGCCACGCCAGCGGCGACACGGGCCGCAGCAGGCTGATGAGCGGGTTGAACATGCGCGAGAGGAAGTGGAACCGCCCGATCACGAAGCCCGCGGGAATGCCCACCAGCGCCGCCAGCCCGAAGCCGACCGCCACGCGCTCCAGCGAGGCGAGCACGTTCCAGCCCACGCCCTGGTCGTTGGGGCCGTTGCGGTAGAAGGGGTTGCTGAAGACTTCCAGCGCCTGCTTCCAGGTCTCCAGCGGGCCGGGAATGCTCTGCCCGGTGGTGGAGGACACCACGGCCCACAGCCCGATCAAGAGGCCCAGGCCGCAGACCGGCGGCAGCACGGCGAGCCAGAAGGCGCGCGAGGCGGCCGCCCAGCGCGCGCGCCGCGGCGGCTGGGCGGGCGGACTGCAGTGGTTTTTGCCCCGATGCCGGCGTTTTGATTTGCCGGTGTTGCTATCGTTTGCATAGCAGAAGGGGCGCGGCTGGGGTGGGCTCGGCGGGGCGTGGAAGACGGCGCTGACCATGGTGGGATTCGTCCTGGGCGGGGGGCTGGGGGGCGGGGCGGCTCGGGCGGGGCCCGGGGTCAGGCCTTGATCT
>NZ_BAAJYR010000787.1:0-893 GCF_057546605.1 Acidovorax sp. KPB24-03
CGGGCGGTGCGCAACGCGGGCTACGAGCCCCGCGCCCCGCAGGCGCAGGACGCCGAGCGCGCGGCCAGTCGCCCTGGGCGGGCTTCGGGCCGGTGGCCCTGGGGCTGGCGCTGTCGGCGCCGCTGGTGCTGCCGATGCTGCTGGGCCTCTTACCGGAGCGCTTCGGCGCGCTGCTCGGCCCGCACGGCATGCTGCCGGCATGGCTGCAGTGGCTGCTGGCGACGCCCGTACAGTTCTGGCTGGGCGCGCGCTTTTACAAGGCGGGGTGGCACGCCCTCAAGGCGCGCTCCGGCAACATGGACCTGCTGGTGGCGATCGGCACCAGCGCGGGCTACGGGCTGTCGCTCTGGCTGTGGCTGACCGCGCCCGCCGGCCACGCCCCGCACCTGTACTTCGAGGCCTCGGCCGTGGTGATCACGCTGGTGCTGCTGGGCAAGTGGCTGGAGGCGCGGGCCAAGCGCCAGACCACGGCGGCCATCCGGGCGCTGCACGCCCTGCGGCCCGACGTGGCGCACCTGGTGGGTGCCGATGGCGAGGTGGACGTGCCCGTGGCCGAGGTGATGGCCGGCGACCGGATCGTGGTGCGCCCGGGCGAGCGCATCCCCGTGGACGGCACGGTGCTGGAGGGGCACACGCAGGTGGATGAATCCATGCTGACCGGCGAGCCGCTGCCGGTGCCGCGCACCGCGGGCGAGGCGCTCACGGGCGGCTCGATCAACGGCGACGGGCGGGTGGTGGTGCAGGTGTCGGCCGTGGGGGCCGAGACGGTGCTGGCCCGCATCATCCGGCTGGTGGAAGACGCGCAGGCCGGCAAGGCGCCGATCCAGCGGCTGGTGGACCGGGTGTCGGCGGTGTTCGTGCCGGTGGTGCTGGGCATCGCGCTGGCCACGCTG
>NZ_BAAJYR010000788.1:0-891 GCF_057546605.1 Acidovorax sp. KPB24-03
GCGGCGCAACCCCGGGCCAAGGCGCCGGCGCGCAAGCCGGTGGCCAAGGCCGCGCGCGCGCCGCGCGTGTCGGCCCGCTGATCGCGCCCACCGCTTGGCCATGACGGAAATCGCTTTCCACTTCAACGCGCCGGACAAGCTGGCCTATGCCTGCCGCTTCGCGCGCAAGGTGCTGCGCAGCGATGCCCGGCTGGTCATCACGGGGCCGGACTCCGCGCTTGACGGCCTGGACCGCGCGCTCTGGGCGATGGCTCCGCAGGATTTCGTTGCCCACTGCAACGAGCGCGACGGTGACGACCTGCGCGAGGCCTCGCCCGTGCTGCTGGCGCAGGACCTGCGCCTGGCGCCGCACCACGAGGTGCTGCTGAACCTGGGCGGTACGGTGCCCCAAGGCTTCGAGCGGTTCGGCAAGCTGGTGGAGGTGGTGAGCGCGCACGACGAGGCCGACCGCAGCGGTGCGCGCGACCGGTGGCGCCACTATGCGTCGCGCGGCTACCAGATCGTGCGGCACGACCTCGTGCTGAAAGGCGCTTAATGTCTTCACCACCCAAGGCGCCCCCCAGATTTGTGCCCACACTCACCGATGTGGTGCAGCTTTCGGACGGCGTACCCGGCGTGGGGCAGCCGAGCCCCGCGGTGCCGGGTGCGGCGGCCCCTGCAGTGCCCGCGGTTTCGCCGTCGTTCGTCAAGCCTCCCGTGGTCGCCGGGTTGCCGCCCCGGCCGGTCCTGTCGCCTGTCATGGCGCCGGCCATGGCGCGGTCTGCCACGCCGCCCCGTTCCCCCGGCGGCGGCCCACACCCCCGCGCCTTTGCCGGCCCCCGCGCCCATGGACTTGGCCCTGCCGGCTGCCGGCTGAAGGACATCGAAGAGGTGGTGATCCACCGTGTCATG
>NZ_BAAJYR010000789.1:0-890 GCF_057546605.1 Acidovorax sp. KPB24-03
CCCGCGCGGCCGGCGGCCTGCGCCTGGCGGTGGCTCTCGCACTGGCGCCACTGCGCCACGGCGGCCTCGTCGCGCCAGAACGACAGCGACAGCAGCTTGCCCGGCTGGCTGAGGCTCTCGAACCGCTCGATGGAGACGAAGCCGTCCATGCGCTCCAGCTCGCAGCGCAGCGCAGCGGCGGTGTCCAGGTAGGGCTGGCGGCCTGCGGCGCTGGGCACGACCTCGAAGATGACGGCGATCATGCGGCGGCTCCGGCGGCGGGCGGCTCCCCTGGGGATGCCAGCAGCGACAGCGGCGGGTGCGGCGGCAGGGCAGGGCGCTGGAACGTGCCCTCCACCACCTCGGCGAACGTGCGCTGCTCGCGCAGGATGAAGCGCTGGCGCTGCGCCCGCTCGAAGTTGGCGCGGCCTTGCGGGTCGGTCCGCAGACGCGCGCGGTAGGCCTCGTAAGCGGCCAGGCTGTCGAACGCGATCAGGCCCCAGGCCTCGTCGTTGGTGCCCTCGCTCGGCACGAAGTAGCCCAGCAGGTGGCCGCCGCAGCGCGGAATGATGTGGCCCCATTGCGCGGCGTACTCGCGAAACGCGGCGATCTGGAAGGGGTCGAGCTGGTAGCGAATGAAGCAGGTGAGGGCCATGGAGGGTTCCTTGGGTAGATGGTCGGGGGCGAAGGCACAGGGCCGGCGGGGCGCCGCATCCGCACGGCATGGTGGCCATTGGGCCGCGTTCCGCGGGGTCGATGCTTCGCCGTGGAACGAAGCATCCCGGCCGGCGCCTGCGGCACACTGGCCGGCATGAACACCAACCAGATCGCGCACATCGCCGCGCTCGTCGGCGAGCCGGCGCGCACCGGCATGCTGCTGGCGCTGATGGACGGGCGGGGCGCTCACGGCG
>NZ_BAAJYR010000790.1:0-883 GCF_057546605.1 Acidovorax sp. KPB24-03
CGGCCGTGGTGCGCGCGGGCCAAAACGGCGAGCCGGTGAGCCAGGTCTTCCGCTACCGCTACGACGCCCTGGGCCGGCGCATCGCCAAGGCCGACGCCTTCGGCGAGACCACCTTCACGTGGGAAGGCCTGCGCCTGCTGCAGGAGCGCCGGGGCGGGCAATGCAGCAGCTACATCTACGAGCCGGGCAGCTACACGCCCCTGGCGCGCATCGACGGCCAGGGCGCGCTGGAGCCGGAACATCCCGCGTCCGCGCTGGCCCTGGGCGACGTGGACACCGCGCGGGGCAAGGAAAACTCCGTGCCGACCACCAATGGCGAGTGGGCGGATGCGCACCACGCGGTCGCCGGGCCGGTGGGCGGGTTGGCACGCAAGCTGGCAGCGCAGGAGGGCCCAGAGCGCCGGGCCGCCGACCAGCATGGTCCCGCTGATCCGGCACCGGTCCGGGCGGAGTCCGCGCCGGCACGCATCTACTACTTCCACACCCAGGCCAACGGCCTGCCGGAGGAGATGTCGGACCGAAACGGCAATCTGGTGTGGCGCGCCCAGTACCGGGCGTGGGGCAGCGCGGTGGCGGAGGAGTGGCAGGCATTCGATGCCGCCGGCCGGCCAGTGGGCGCCCCGGTGGCGGAAGGCTGGGCCCGGGCCAGCCAGCAGATGGCGGCGGCCCCGCAGAACCTGAGGATGCAGGGGCAGTACCTGGACCGGGAAACGGGGCTGCACTACAACACGTTCCGGTATTACGACCCGGATTTGGGGGCGTTCACGACGGCCGATCCGATTGGGCTGGCGGGGGGACTCAACCTGCATGGGTATGCGCCAAATGCCGATCGCTTGGGTGGATCCTTGGGGATGGATCAAATTGTGGAGCTAACTGGTGATGA
>NZ_BAAJYR010000791.1:0-880 GCF_057546605.1 Acidovorax sp. KPB24-03
CCGGGCGAGGGGGCGGGTGCGGGCGTTCCCGGGGCGGTCGGCGCCGTGGGGTCGCCACTGCCGTCGCTTCCGCCGCAGGCGGCCAGCAGGGAGACGATCAAGGCCGCAGCCGTTCGGCGGGTCAGGTCCGCAGTGTTCATGGTGTGTTTCCTGAAAAGGGGTTGAACAGGTGCCCTCCCGGAAGGGAGAACACCCACGATCGCAGCGGACGCGCGTGGTCCGGCCACAAAGGCGCCGGCACGTCCCTGCGTCGGGGTGACTGGCATCAAAGCAACGGACGCGGACGATATCCACCCGGTTCGGTGCAAGGAGCGGGTGATTTTCAGTACATTGCATCCCATGCCCTCCCCCCTTTCGGGGGGTATTTGTTACGCGGTGCATCGGTTCCGAGGGCGGGCAGCCTGCACCGGCACGGAAGTTTCCTTGAGCTTTTCTGAACCCCTGCGCCCTGGCGGCGGCTCTTACGGGCTGGTCGTGGACGACCACCCTCTCGTCGCACACGGCATGGCCGCGTTCCTGCGGTTACACAAGAAACTGGACGATGCGGTGAGCGCGGGCAGCCCGGCCGAAGCCCTGCGCACCATCGCCCAGCGCGGTGCCCCAGCCATCGCACTGGTGGATTTCTGGCTGGCCGACGGGGCCACCGACCTGTTCGTGCGCGACGTGCTGGCGCTCGCGCCGGCCACCCGCGTGCTCATGGTCAGCGGCGACAGCCATCCGGCCATCTTGCTCAAGGCGCGGGCCAGTGGCGCCCATGGCTTCGTTCACAAGCAGGAGGCGCCCGAGGCGTTCGCCGCCGCGGTGAGCGCGGTGCTGGACGGTGGCACCTGGTTCGACGCGGCGCCGGACGGCTCCCCGCCCGTGGCCGACACGCCGCTGG
>NZ_BAAJYR010000792.1:0-880 GCF_057546605.1 Acidovorax sp. KPB24-03
CGGCGGCAACCCCGGCATCCAGCGTGGCGAGTGCCGAGCCAGCCCCGCCAGTGGTGGCAGCCCCTGCACCGGCGCCAGCGCCCGTTGCCGTGCCCGCCCCAGCCCCCGACGCGGAGGAGCCAGGCTTCTTCTCCAACCTGTTCGACGACCCCATGCTGCCATTGGCCGGCGGCGCCTTGCTGGCATTGCTGCTGGGCTATGGCGTCTACCGCACGGTCCAGAACCGCCGCAACCAGCACGCGGTGGACAGTTCGTTCATGGAAAGCAAGCTGCAGCCGGATTCGTTCTTCGGCGCCAGCGGCGGCCAGCGCGTGGACACGGCCAGCAGCCAGCTGAGCACCGGTTCTTCGATGGCCTATTCGCCCAGCCAGCTCGATGCCGGCGGCGATGTCGATCCCGTGGCCGAAGCCGACGTGTATCTGGCCTATGGCCGCGACCTGCAGGCCGAAGAGATCCTCAAGGAGGCCGTGCGCCACAACCCGGACCGCACCTCGGTCCACGTCAAGCTCGGCGAGATCTATGCCAAGCGCCAGGACCGCAAGGCGCTGGAAGCCGTGGCGCAGGATGTCTTCCGGCTGACCGATGGCCAAGGCCCCGACTGGGCCCGCGTGTCCGAACTGGGCCGAGAACTCGACCCCGAGAACCCGCTGTACCAACCCGGCGGCCGCCCTGGCGTGGTCCTGGACGACGACGGCCCCAACACCGGCAACGGCTTTGCCAGCACCTTCACGGACGGCCGTCCTCAGATGGCCGGCGCCACCAGCGCGGCCCTGCCGCCCGATCTGGACCTCGACCTCGATCTGGCGGATGACGCCCTGACCGAGGCGCCGCCCGCGCCACCTGCCGCACCGGGTGCCTTCGCCGCTGCGGCCGCCGCCGG
>NZ_BAAJYR010000793.1:0-878 GCF_057546605.1 Acidovorax sp. KPB24-03
AGGGGGGCCGCGGTGAGCGCGGTGGCCCGGGCGCCGGTCGGCGATGCCATGGCCACGCGCGACGTGCTGGCCGCGATGGCCGTGGTGGTCATCTGGGGGATCAATTTCGTGGCGATGAAGTGGGGCCTGCGCTACTTCACGCCGTTCCAGCTCGGGGCCGTGCGCTACCTGTTCGCCGCGCTGCCGCTGGTGTTCTTCCTCAAGCCGCCGCGCATGCACTGGCGCTGGGTGCTGCTGTTCGGGCTGTTCCAGGGCGTGGGGCAGTTCGGCTTCGGCTTTTTCGCCCTGAAGCTGGGCATGACGGCGGCGCTGGCCAGCGTGCTCATGCAGACGCAGGTGTTCTTCACCGCGCTGTTCGCGTTCGGCATCCTGCGCGAGCGGCCCGGGCGGCCGCTGGTGGTGGGCATGGCGATCGCGGCGGTGGGCCTCGGATGCTTCGCCATGAACTTCATCGGGCCGGGGGCCACCGGCACGGGCGTGGGCGGGGCGACGATGGTGGGCATCTGCCTCACGCTGTGCGCGGCCGCCTCCTGGGCGGTGTCCAACATCGTCTCGCGCATGGCGCAGCGGGCATCGCCGGGCTACAAGCCGCTGTCGTTCGTGGTGTGGAGCAGCCTGGTGCCGGTGCTGCCGTTCGCGGCGCTGTCGGCCCTGACCGATGCGGACGCAGGGCGCTGGCTGCACTGGGACGCCTGGGCCGCGCTGCCGCCGGTGGCCTGGGGCGCGGTCGCCTACCTGGGCTGGGTGGCCACCATCGTCGGCTACGGCCTGTGGACGGGGCTGCTCACCCGCTACCCGGCCAACCGCGTCGCGCCCTTCAGCCTGGGCGTGCCCGTGGTGGGGCTGGCCGCCGGGCTGCTGGTGCTGGGCGAGGTGGT
>NZ_BAAJYR010000794.1:0-875 GCF_057546605.1 Acidovorax sp. KPB24-03
CGGCGGCGAGATCGTGGCCGACATTCCCGTGCCGGCGCAGTGCCCCACCATGCCCTGCCTGGGCGGCGACGGGCCGGAGGGCGCCACGCTGTTCGTCACCTCGGCCCGCCAGGGGCGCCCGGCCGACGAACTGGCGCGCGAGCCGCATTCGGGCCACCTGCTGGTCGCCGGCGAGCGCCTGCCGGTGGCCGGGCGGCCGGTGAACTGGTACGAAGAGGGACCGCTGCCCGCCGGCCTCGCCTGAGCACTGGGGCGCCGCGCCGGATGGCCTGCAGCCGGGACGGTGGATTCACGCCCGGCGTTCAAAAAAATTCACGGCCGGCCGAGCCCCGCTGGCGAAGGGGGGCCGCTACGATCCACGCCATGGACTCCGCCCTCCGCCAGATCATCGACCGCGTGCGCGACAGCGTCCAGCGCCAGGCCCCCGTGTGCATCCGCGGCGGCGGCACCAAGGACTTCCACGGCGGCGCCGTGCTGCAGGGCGAGCGCCTGGACACCACGGCCCTGTCGGGCATCGTGAACCACGAGCCGAGCGAGCTGGTCGCCACCGTGCGCGCCGGCACGCCGCTGGCCGAACTGGAGGCCGCGCTGGCGGCCCACGGCCAGTGCCTGCCCTTCGATCCGCCGCATTTCGGCCCGGGCGCGACCGTGGGCGGCATGGTGGCCGCCGGGCTGTCGGGGCCCGCGCGCGCCAGCGTGGGCGCGGTGCGCGACTATGTGCTGGGGCTGGAGCTGGTCAACGGCCGGGCCGAGCTGCTGCGCTTCGGCGGCCAGGTGATGAAGAACGTGGCCGGGCTAACGACCGTCTCGCGCCTCATGGTGGGCGCCTGGGGCACGCTGGGCGTGCTCACCGAGCACCTGAAGGTGCGCCGTGC
>NZ_BAAJYR010000795.1:0-875 GCF_057546605.1 Acidovorax sp. KPB24-03
GGCAGCGCCTGGCCGGCATGGACCTGCCCGCGCTGCCCGCTGCGGAGCCCGCGCGCATCGATTTCCTGTACGGCGCGGTGGCCTCGCGCGACTTCCCGGCGCTGGCCTGGCGCCGCGCCTACCAGGCCGAACTGCTGCGCCACCAGCACAGCCTGCGCTACATCCCGCCCGAAGGCGATGCCGCCCTGCGCCGCGCCATCCAGGGCTATCTGCGGCGCGCGCGCGGGCTGGCCTGCGATACCGCGCAGATCCTGGTGGTGCACGGCTCCCAGCAAGGCATCGACCTGTGCGCGCGCCTGCTGCTGGACGCGGGCGATGCCTTCGCCTTCGAAGAGCCCGGCTACCTCATGGCGCGCCGGTGCTTCGAGGCCACGGGCGCGGGCCTGCGGGCCGTGCCCGTGGATGCGCACGGCCTGGACACCGCGCAGCTGCCCGAGGACGGCCGCGTGCGCCTGGCCTATGTGACCCCCTCGCACCAGTTTCCCCTGGGCGGCGTGCTGCCCATCGGCCGGCGCATGGCGCTGCTGCAATGGGCGCAGCGCCACCGCGCGTGGATCGTCGAGGACGACTACGACGGCGAATTCCGCTACGGCCAGCGCCCCATCGATGCGCTGCAGTCCATCGACCCCGATGGCCGCGTGATCTACATGGGCACCTTCTCCAAGGCGCTGTCGCCGCAGCTGCGCCTGGGCTACCTCGTGCTGCCCACGGCCCTGGTGGCGGTGTTCCGCCAGGCCAAGCGCATGGCCGACCGGCATGCGCCGGTGCTGGAGCAGCGCACGCTGGCCGCGCTGATCGAAACCGGCGCGTACGAGCGCCACGTGCGGCGCACCCGGCGCGAGCACGAACGCCGCCGCGCCGCGCTGGCCGATGCC
>NZ_BAAJYR010000796.1:0-871 GCF_057546605.1 Acidovorax sp. KPB24-03
CAGGGGGTCGCGGTCCACCATGGGCCACTCCAGGATCTGCGTGGCCGCACGGATCACGCCGGGCACGTCCAGCCAGTCGAAGCGCCACGCGCCGAAGGTGGGCAGCAGGTCGTCCACCGCGCCGGGCCGGCTCCAGTCGGCGCGGTCGGGCGCCCGGAGCCCGCCGCCGAAGCCGTCCTCGCGCAGGCGGCGGTCGGCCACCCAGTTGATGAGCTGCGTGCCGTCCGCCGCGGGCGGCGCGATCGGGTAGACCACGAACTTCGCCCGGCGGTGGCCGGCCTGCACCATGGTGCGCCCGTCCAGGAAAGGCCGCGCGACCGTGGTGCCGCGCCACATCATCATGCCGTTCCAGCACGGCGCGCCTTCATCGGGGAAAAACTGGCGCCGCAGCGCCGAATGGATGCCGTCCGCGCCGATCAGCAGGTCGCAGGGCAGCGCCTCGGTGCGGCCATCGGCATGGGCGATGTGGGCGGTGGCGCCGGCGTCGTCCTGCGTGCTGCCGGTGATGCGGGCGCCGCTGCGCATCGCCGCCGCGCCGAGGCGCCGCGCCGCCTCGTCCCACATGAACATCTGCAGCTGCCCGCGATGCACGCTCAACTGCGGATGGCTGTAGCCCGCGGCCACGCCGCGCCGGTCTTCGTAGATCGGCTGGCCGTGGCGGTTGGCGAAGACCAGCGCCGCGGTCTCCACCCCCATCGTGCGCAGCGCGGGCAGCAGCCCCAGGCCATCGAGCACCGCCACGGCGTGCGGCAGCAGGTTGATGCCGACGCCGAGCGGCTTCAGGTGCGCGGACGCCTCGCACACGGTGATGCGGTGGCCTTGCGCCGCCAGGGCCAGCGCGGCCGTGAGGCCGCCGATGCCGCCGCCGGCG
>NZ_BAAJYR010000797.1:0-869 GCF_057546605.1 Acidovorax sp. KPB24-03
CCGAGGCCAGCGGCTGCGGCCGCCACACGCCCCACCTGCTGGGCGAGGCGCTGTCCTGGCACGAGCGCTACGTGCGCACGGGGACCATGCGCGCCTGAGCGACTCCTGCGGCGGCAAGGGCGCCGGATAATCCGGGCCACTTTCCCGGCCGCCCGCGGCGGGCGGGCCCCACCCACCAACGCAAGGAGTCCCCATGCCCATCTGGAAGCGCCCCATCGACCTGCCCACCGTGCAAGCCGGTAACGAAGGCACCGCCGTGTCCCACCTCGGCATCGAGTTCACCGAGATCGGCGAAGATTTCCTGCGCGCCCGCGTGCCCGTTGATGCGCGCACCAAGCAGCCGTTCGGGCTGCTGCACGGGGGCGTGAGCGTGGTGCTGGCCGAAACACTCGGCTCCGTGGGCGCGGTGTACGCCTCGCCCGAGGGCTGGCATGCCGTGGGCCTGGACATCAACGCCAACCACCTGCGCTCGGCCCGCAGCGGCTGGGTGACCGGTACCGCCAGGCCCGTGCACATCGGCCGCACCACGCAGGTATGGCAGATCGACATGGTCAACGACGAAGGCGAGCTGACCTGCGTGTCGCGCCTGACGATCGCCATGCTGGCGCCGCGCTGACCGCCGTGGCGGCGGATTTCAGGCCGGCGGCGGTGCCAGTCAGGCCGCGCCGGACTCCGCACGCGCCATGCGCTCGCTCTTCCAGTACACATCGTCGCCGCCATCCAGGCGGTTGAGCACGCGCGCCAGCACGAACATCAGGTCCGACAGCCGGTTGAGGTAGCGCCGCGGCGCATCGCGCACCGGCTCGGCCGCGCCAAGCGCCACCACCGCGCGCTCGGCGCGGCGGGCGACGGTGCGGCACACATGGGCC
>NZ_BAAJYR010000798.1:0-868 GCF_057546605.1 Acidovorax sp. KPB24-03
CCGGCCAGGTCGCGCGGACCCCTGCAAGGGCACGGCCTGATGTACACCGTGGCCGTGCGCGAGCTGTGCGAGTTCACGGCCAAGCAGGGCGATCTGGACCTGCGGTTCACCCCCGCGCCCACCGCGCTCGAAGGCATCGCCGGCCATGCCACCGTGGCCCAGCGGCGCATGGCGGGCCGGGCGCCGGCGCCGGCCCGGGCTACGAGAGCGAGGTGGCGCTGGAGGGCCACTACCGCCACCTGCATGTGCGGGGCCGGGCCGACGGGTTCGATCCCGCCGCGGGCCGGCTGGACGAGGTCAAGACCTTCAAGGGCCGGCTGGACCGGCAGCCCGACTCGCACCGCGCGCTGCATTGGGCGCAGGCCAAGGTGTATGGGTGGCTGCTGTGCCAGGCGCGGCAGCTCGCGCGGGTCGACGTGGCGCTGGTGTACTTCGACATCGGCAGCCAGCAGGAGACGGTGCTGGTCGAGCCCTGCACGGCCGACGCCCTGCGCGCCCATTTCGAGGCGCAGTGCGGGCGCTTTCTCGGCTGGGCCGAGCAGGAGGCGGCCCACCGCGCCACGCGCGATGCGGCGCTGCGCGCGGCGGTGTTTCCGTTCGGAGGCTTTCGCACCGGGCAGCGGCCCCTGGCCGAGGCTGTGTACCGCAGCGCCACCGCCGGACGCTGCCTGCTGGCGCAGGCGCCCACCGGCATCGGCAAGACGGTGGGCACGCTGTTCCCGCTGCTCAAGGCGGCGCCGGGCGAGCGGCTGGACAAGGTGTTCTTCCTCACCGCCAAGACCTCGGGCCGGCAGGTGGCGCTGGATGCGCTGGCCCGCATCGCCGCGGCGCAGCCGGTGGCGGACCTGGCCGCTGCGCCGGGGGGCGA
>NZ_BAAJYR010000799.1:0-860 GCF_057546605.1 Acidovorax sp. KPB24-03
GCTGGCCTGGTCGGTGCAGGACGCGCCCGACATCCTGGTGCGCGAGGCGCTGCGCCTGCTGGAGGGCGAAGGCGCGTGGGAGGCCAGCGCCACCGGCCCGTCTCCCCCTGCAGCGCCTGGCCGCCCGGCTGGGCGTGAGCGACCGGCACCTGCGCCGCATCTTCGAGACGGCTTTGGGCGTGTCGCCCCTGCAATACCTGCAGACGCGCCGCCTGCTGGCCGCCAAGCAGTTGCTGACCGACACGGACCTGCCCGTCACGCAGGTGGCGCTGGCCAGCGGCTTCGGCAGCGTGCGGCGCTTCAATGCGGCGTTTGCCGGGCACTACGGGCTCAATCCCACGCAGTTGCGCAAGACCGGCGCGGGCACGGCGGCGGGTGGCGCCAGCAGCACGGTGCGCCTGGCCTACCGGCCGCCCCTGGACGTGCCGGCCCTGCTGGCGTTTTTCGCCAAGCGGCAGATCCATGCGGTGGAGTCGGTGTCCACCGAGGGCGAGCAAACCCTGCGGCGCACGGTGCGGCTGGTGGCGGGCGGGCAGGTGCATGCCGGCTGGCTGAGCGCCCGGTTCGACCCCGACCGTCCCCAGGTGCTGCTGCAGACCAGCGATAACCTGCACCCGGTGCTGCCGCTGGTGATCGCGCGGGTGCGCGCCCTGCTCGACCTGGACGCCGACCCGCAGGCCATCAACGCCGTGCTGCACGGTGCCTTCCCCGAGGGCGACGGGCTGCGCGTGCCCGGCGCGTTCGACGGGTTCGAGCTGGCGGTGCGCGCCGTGCTGGGCCAGCAGATCACCGTGGCCGCGGCCCGCACGCTGGCGCAGCGGTTGATGGAGCGCTTCGGTGAGCCATCGACACACCCTGGC
>NZ_BAAJYR010000800.1:0-858 GCF_057546605.1 Acidovorax sp. KPB24-03
CGATCGGCACGAGCGAGGCGCCCCGGTCCGGGTAGCGCGTGGAGATGTGGCGGGCCACGGCCACGCGCAGCTGGGCGGCCTGGAACGGCGAGGCCACGTCCACGCCGGCATGGCCGGCCGGCAGGCCGAGCAGATCGGCGTAGTAGCGCGCCGGCTGCAGCGTGGCGGAAAACAGCGTGCTGGTGTGCGCCGCCGCGAAGCGCGGCGCCAGGAACGGTGCCGGCACCACGTTGCGCAGGCAGACCACCGAGCTGCCGGGCGCGCCGCCGGGGGCGCGGGTTACGTCCACCATCGAATGCGTGTCCAGGCACTCGGCCAGCCGCTGGGTGTGCAGCAGCTCCAGGTAGAAGGCCTGCAGCGCCGGGTCCATCTGCTCGGGGTGCTCCGCGAAATGGTCGGCCAGGGCGCTGCCGCACTGCTGAAGGGAGGCCAGCAGCGCGGCGGGGAAGGCCTCGTGCACGGCGTAGGCCCCCGGCTGCGCCTTGTCCAGCGCCACCCAGGCGCGGCGCACCTTGTCCAGGGCCTTCTTCACCGCCGGCACGCGGGCGGCGGTGTCCGAATGCCGCGCCTGGTAGAGCGAATCGGGCAGCAGCTCGGCCGTGTACATGCGGCGGCCGCGCTCCACGAGGTTGTGCGCCTCGTCCACCAGCACCGCCACGCGCCACTGGTTGGCCTGCGCCAGGCCGTGCAGCAGCGCGCCGGCATCGAAGTAGTAGTGGTAGTCGCCCACGACCACGTCGGCCCAGCGGGCGAGTTCCTGGCCCAGGTAGTAGGGGCACACGCCGTGGGCCAGGGCGGCCTCGCGCACGTGGGCCTGGTCCAGCAGGGGCCGGTCGCCGCGCCCGCCGTGGGCGAAAG
>NZ_BAAJYR010000801.1:0-855 GCF_057546605.1 Acidovorax sp. KPB24-03
GGCGTCGGTCCACAGGCCTTTTTCCTGGGCCAGCCGGCGGTTGCCCAGCAGCCAGGTGGCGCCGGCGATGCGCGCCTGCACGCCGCGCCCGGGCAGGGCGGTGAAATCCTCCACCTCGGGGATGCCGGCCGGGGTGCCCAGCCCGGCCGCGATGGCTTTCGAGACGGGGTGGTCCGAGCGCCCGGCCAGCGCCGCCGCCACATCCTGGGCGCCATCGCTGCCGAAGGACTCGCGGCCCACCAGCACGGGGCGCCCGGCGGTCACGGTGCCGGTCTTGTCGAAGGCCACGGCGCGCACGCCGCGGGCCAGCTCCAGCCAGTTGCCGCCCTTGATGAGAATGCCGCGCCGGGCGCCGGCGGCCAGGCCGCTCACCACGGTGACGGGCGTGGCCAGCACCAGCGCGCAGGGGCAGGCGATCACCAGCAGCACCAGCGCGCGGTAGATCGCATCCAGCCAGGTCCAGCCGAACAGCAGCGGGGCGCCGATGGCCACGGCGACGGCCATGGCGAACACCGCGGGCGTGTACACGGCGGCGAAGCGGTCCACGAAGCGCTGGGTGGGCGCGCGGGCGCTCTGGGCCTGCTCCACGGCGCGGATGATGCGGTCCAGCGTGGTCTGGCCGGCCGCGGCCGTCACGCGGAACTCCAGTTCCGACTGCGCGTTGAGCGTGCCGGCGTACACCGGATCGCCCGGGGCCTTGTCCACGGCCAGGCTCTCGCCCGTCACGCTGGATTCGTCCACCGCGCTGCGGCCGGTGGTGACCACGCCGTCCAGCGGCACGCGGCCCCCGGGGCGGATGCGCACGGTGCTGTCCACGGCCACGTCGGCGGCGGGCACCGTGCGCCACTGGCCGTC
>NZ_BAAJYR010000802.1:0-853 GCF_057546605.1 Acidovorax sp. KPB24-03
CCTTCCGCGCGGCAGGCCTGGCGGTCGCGGAACTGGCGCGCATCCAGCAGGTGGATGGTCGCCAGCCGCCCCCAGGGCAGCGCGCGGTACACCTGCAGCGCGCCGAACCCGCTGGCCGCCAGGCTCGCCACTCGCAGCGGCGTGTGTTCGTAGAAGGCCTGCCATGCCGCCGTGCGCATCGCCAGGAAGTCGGCGGCGTCGCCGCGGCCGTGGGTGCCGGCGTAGTCGTTCTGCACCTCGTGGTCGTCCCAGGTCGTGGCCCAGGGGCACAGCGCGTGGGCGGCCTGCAGCGACGGGTCGCTCTTGTGCAGCGCGTAGCGGTCGCGGTAGTCGGCCAGCGTGTGCGCCAGGCGCAGGCCGTGCACGCGCGCCAGCCCGGCCGGGTCCTTGGGGCTGGCGTATTCGTAGATGTAGTCGCCCAGGAACAGCACCAGGTCGGGCGACTGGCGGCACACGTCGGCCCAGGCGGCGTAGTGGCCGTGCTCCCACCGCTGGCACGACGCGAAGGCGATGCGCAGGCCCGGCGCCACATCCCCGGCGGCCGGCGCGGTGCGCGTGCGGCCGGTGGCGCTGACGGCGTCGCCCTGCAGAAAGCGGTAGTGGTACCAGCGCCCCGGGGCCAGCCCCCGCAGCTCGACATGCACGCTGTGCGCGAACTCCGGCAGGGCGGTGGCCGTGCCGCGCTGCACGATGCGGCGAAACGCGTCGTCGTGCGCCACCTCCCACCGCACGGCAAGCGGGCGGTTCCATGCGCCGGGTTCGGCGGGCACGAGGCGCGTCCACAGCACCATGCCATCGGGTGAGGGGTCGCCGCTGGCCACGCCCAGCGTGAACGGGTCGTGCCGCAGCGCGC
>NZ_BAAJYR010000803.1:0-852 GCF_057546605.1 Acidovorax sp. KPB24-03
CCGGCGCCGCCCGCCGCCGCAGCGCATCGCGCTCGCGGCCCTGCAGGATGGCCAGCACCAGCATGCACATGAACAGGTAGAACATGGTGCCGCTGTTGTGACCCAGGAACACCTGCGTGAGCCCGAAGCCGATGTAGGCGATGGGCAGCAGCACGCCCACCATGCGCAGGCACAGCACCTGGGGGTCCATGGTGCCGTGCTCCGTGGTCCGGCAGACGCGCCGGCGCGTCGGCCAGAAAAGCGCGAGCGGCACCGCATAGAACAGCAGCAGCACCGCCACGCCGGGCAGGCCGCGCTTGGCGAAGATGTCCAGCACCTCGTTGTGCGCATGGCTGAACCGCAGCACGAACGGATGGGCCTGCCCCGCGGCCACGCGCCGCTGCTTCTCGGCCTCGTAGCCGTAGCGGCCCCAACCGGTGAGCGGCCGGTCCAGGCCCATGGACCAGGCCAGTTTCCAGTGCGCGAGCCGCTGCCCGACCGAGCTGGCCGCATCGCCCTTGGATTCGTACTGGGTGATCTCCTGGCGCGCCTCGTCCACGCGGGAGCGCACGTCGTGCGCCTTGAGCGCCATGAGGCCCGCCATGCCGGCCAGGATCAGCGCCGCCCCGACCATCGCCAGCCGGCGCTGGCCGCAGCGGGCCTGCAGCCACGCGCAGACGGGCAGCGCCAGCGGCAGCACGAGCCAGCCCCCGCGCGACTCCGACAGCAGCGAGCCCTCGAAGCCCAGCAGGATGCACACCACCCAGCCCACGCGCTGCCAGGGCGCCCAGCGGCCCCACTGCACGAGCAGGGCCGCCGAACACATCAGGCCCAGCAGCAGGCTCAGGCCGCCGAACTGGATCGCATTGGTGT
>NZ_BAAJYR010000804.1:0-851 GCF_057546605.1 Acidovorax sp. KPB24-03
CCAACGGCCCGGGACGCGGCCAGCGCATCGGCGAACGCGCCCATCACGGCGCGGTTGCGGAACAGCAGCACGCGCCCGCGCAGCGGGCCGACGGGCAGGGCCACCGGCAGGTCGGATTCGGCCTCGATCTGGTCGCCGTAGTGCTTGGTCCACGAGCGGTCCAGCGGCTGGCCGTTGGATTCGCGCGGCTGCAGGGCGCGGCCGCCGCGCACGGCCCACTGCGGCGTGCGGTATTCGAGGATGCCGGCCCAGGTGTAGCCGCGCGCATCGGCCGCGTAGTCCCAGGCGCCGGGCGTCAGGAAGGACCAGTTGAAGAACTGCTCGCGCGGGTCCTTGGCGTAGGGGTTGTTGTCGAAGTAGTCCAGCAGCGAGAGGTTGCCGGCCACCAGGGTCCACCGGCGCGCGCTGGCGCTGCCGCCCAGTTCGTTGAAGTCGGGCTCGATGCGTTCGGTGTCGCCGCCCGCGTCCCAGCGCTGCAGCAGGAACAGGCGCGCGCGATAGGCCTTGATCTGCGCGCCCGAGGTGCGGGCCAGCTCGCCGTTGGAAAGCCCGCCCGCGCCTGACAGGTGCGACAGCGGCACGCCCTGCCCCGCCTCGGGGTTGAAGTGGATCTGCGCGCCGCTCCAGGGGCGCAGCCCGAGGTCGGCGGTGGCGGTGAAGGAATACGAGCGCTCGGCCGTGGGCACCAGGCTGTTCGGGCCGGTGTAGGGCGCGTCGAACGAGGGCTTGTGCTGCCAGACGTAGGTGGTCTGCGCGTGCAGGGCCCAGGGGGGCGGGTCACCGTCCGCCGGGTTGCCGGCATCGCCGGACGGGGGCGGCCAGGGCCTGGGCAGCGAGGACGGCCGCGGTGC
>NZ_BAAJYR010000805.1:0-844 GCF_057546605.1 Acidovorax sp. KPB24-03
CGCCAGCGAGCGCGCCACGGCGCCCTCGGCCATGGCGCGCGCCACGGGCTCGCTCACGGCGCCGTGCGCTGCGATGAGGGCGGTGGGCACGCCCAGCAGGTCGGTCTTGGCGGCGTTGGAGTAGGTGACGAAGCCGCGCTCGAACCAGCGGCTCGACCCGGCCAGGTCGGTGCAGGCACCGGCGATCAGCCCGCCCGTGCAGCTTTCGGCGGTGGCCAGCATCGCGCCGCGCGCCACGAGTGCCCCGGCGATGTGGGTCAAATGGGCCTCCAGTGCAATATTTCCTAGGGCATCATGCTCTGATTTTGATAGCGAATCGTCCGGTGTCACCACAGATGCCTCCAGAGCGCGATCACCACCAGCGTGCAGAAGGCCGCCACCAGGTCGTCGAACACGATGCCCCAGCCGCCGCGCCAGCCGAAGCCCTTGAACAAACTGTCGGCCCAGGCCACGGGGCCGGGCTTGGCGGCGTCGAAGAAGCGGAACAGCGCGAACGCCGCGCACTGCCCCCAAAAGCCCATGGGCATGGCCAGCCACAGCACGAGCCAGAAGGCGATGACCTCGTCCCACACGATGCTGCCGGGGTCGGCCACGCCCATGTGGCGCGCGGTGGTGGTGCAGGCCCACCAGCCGACGAGCGTGCCGGCCAGGATCAGCACGCCGAAATGCAGGGGCGCGAGCCACTGCTGCAGCACCAGATAGGCCAGCCACGCCCACAGCGTGCCCACGGTGCCGGGTGCCTTGGGCGACAGGCCGGCGCCGAAGCCCAGGGCGATCCAGTGCGCCGGGTGCGACCGCATGAAGGCGGCGGTCGCGCGGCGCGGTGCGGCGGCGGGCATGGCAG
>NZ_BAAJYR010000806.1:0-840 GCF_057546605.1 Acidovorax sp. KPB24-03
CGCCGATGCGCTGCCCGACCCGTCCCGCCTGCCGGCCCTGTCCGAAGCCGTCGAGCTGGGCTACTACCGCGGCGTGCTCAACCAGCTGGGCGCCATCGAGGCCGCGCAGCCCGGGTGCGCGGCCTGGGTGGGCGAGGCGCGCGACCATGCGCGGCAATTCCGTTTCGAGGCCATCGCCCGCATGGTGGCCGAGGCCGCCGCATCCCATCCTCCTTCCCCATGACCGTGACCGCCATGCTCCCCACCGATGCGCTGCCCCTGGATGCCACCGCGCAGGCGCTCGACCGCACCCGCGCCGATGTGGTGCTGATCGTGGACGACGTGCCCGATAACCTCGCCGTGCTGCACGACGCGCTCGACGAATCCGGCTACACCGTGCTCGTGGCCACCAATGGCGAGACCGCGCTGTCGCGCGCGGCGCAGGCGCTGCCCGACGTGGTGCTGCTCGACGCGATGATGCCGGGCATGGACGGCTTCGAGGTCGCGCGGCGGCTGAAAGGCCTGCCGGCCACCGCGCACATCCCCATCATCTTCATGACCGGCCTGACCGAGACCGAGTACCTGGTCGCCGCGCTGGACGCGGGCGGCGTCGACTACGTGACCAAGCCCATCAAGCCCAAGGAGGTGCTCGCGCGCATGAACGTGCACCTGCAGGGCGCGCGCCGCGCCCGCCAGGAGATCCGCCAGGCCGGCCAGGCGCGCAACGCGCTCGACGCCTTCGGCTACGCCAGCATCACCGTGCGCGCGAGCGACGGCCGGCTCATGTGGCAGACCGCCCTGGCGCGCGAGCTGCTGCACGGCTACTTCGGTGGCGGTGCGGCCACCGGCGCGGCGGGCCAG
>NZ_BAAJYR010000807.1:0-837 GCF_057546605.1 Acidovorax sp. KPB24-03
GGCCGTGGTGCGCGCGGGCCCAAACGGCGAGCCGGTGAGCCAGGTCTTTCGCTACCGCTACGACGCCCTGGGCCGGCGCATCGCCAAGGCCGACGCCTTCGGCGAGACCACCTTCACGTGGGAAGGCCTGCGCCTGCTGCAGGAGCGCCGGGGCGGGCAATGCAGCAGCTACATCTACGAGCCGGGCAGCTACACGCCCCTGGCGCGCATCGACGGGCATGGCGTGCTGGAGCCGGAACACCCCGCGTCCGCGCTGGCCCTGGGCGACGTGGACACCGCGCGGGGCAAGGAAAACTCCGTGCCGACCACCAATGGCGAGTGGGCGGATGCGCACCACGCGGTCGCCGGGCCGGTGGGCGGGTTGGCACGCAAGCTGGCAGCGCTGGACAAGGCCCAGGCCGCGCAACCGCAACCGGCCGTGATGGAGAACAGCCCGCCAACGCCATCGCTGGCAGGAGCAATGAACGTCAACGAGCGATCAGCGGCACCGGGCGCTCGGATTTATTACTTCCATACCCAAGCCAATGGCTTGCCGGAAGAGATGTCGGATCGAAACGGCAATCTTGTGTGGCGTGCGCAATACAGGGCCTGGGGCAGCGCGGTCGCGGAAGAATGGCAGGCGTTCGATGCCGTGGGCCGCCCGGTCGGAGCGCCGGTTGCCGAAAGCTGGGCGCGAGCGAGTCAGCAAACAGCGGCGGCGCCGCAGAACTTGAGGATGCAAGGGCAGTACCTGGATCGGGAAACGGGGTTGCACTACAACACGTTCCGGTACTACGACCCAGACCTGGGGGCTTCACGACGCCTGATCCGATTGGGCTGGCGGGCGGGATGAACTTG
>NZ_BAAJYR010000808.1:0-836 GCF_057546605.1 Acidovorax sp. KPB24-03
CGATGGCCCGTTGCCGGGCCTGCACCACGCGCTCGCGCACCGCCGCCGTGGCCTCGCCGGGCGGCGCCTGCAGCAGCTCGCCCGGGGGCAGCGCGGGCACTTCCACATGCAGATCGATGCGGTCCAGCAACGGGCCGCTGAGCTTGCCCTGGTAGCGTGCCACCTGGTCGGGTGTGCAGCGGCAGGTGCGCTGGCCGGAGCCGAGAAAGCCGCAAGGGCAGGGGTTCATCGCGGCCACCAGCTGGAAGCGGGCAGGGTATTCGGCCCGCTGTGCCGCTCGGGCGATGGTGATGCGGCCTGTCTCCAGCGGCTCGCGCAGGGCTTCCAGCGCACTGCGGGCGTACTCCGGAAATTCATCGAGAAAAAGGACGCCATGGTGGGCGAGCGAGATCTCGCCGGGCCGTGGGGGTGAGCCGCCGCCGACCAGTGCAATCGCGCTGCAGGTGTGGTGCGGGGCGCTCGTATTTCTGTTGCCCCATCTTTCCGGGCCGAAGCGTCCCGCCAGGCTGGCAATGGCCGCGCTCTCCAGCGCCTCGTCCACCGTCATCGGCGGCAGCAGCCCGGCAAAGCGGTGCGCCAGCATCGATTTGCCCGATCCTGGCGGGCCGACCAGCAGCAGACCGTGGCCACCCGCGGCGGCGATCTCCAGCGCCCGCTTGGCGGCGGCCTGGCCCTTCACGTCGGCCAGATCCGCCGGCGGCGCTGCCGATTGCAGCGGCGACGCCTGCAGCCGCACGAACCCCCTCGCCGGCCGGCTCGGCGGGCCGCATGGGCGGAGAACGGGCAGAAACGTGCCTGCACCACGTCGAGCAGGTGGCCGCGCCCGGTACACCTCG
>NZ_BAAJYR010000809.1:0-835 GCF_057546605.1 Acidovorax sp. KPB24-03
CAGGCCATCGCCGCCATCCGCGAGAGCTTCGAGGAACTGGGCGTGCTGCTGGCGCGCCGTGCCGATGGCCGCTTCGCCGGTGCCGCTGACATCGCCGCGCTCGACCGCCACGCGCCGTTCGTGGCGCAGTGCCAGGCGCGCGGGCTGCGGCTGGCGGCCGATGCCGTGTTCCTGCTCGCCCACTGGACGGCCGACCGCGACCTTCCGCGCCGCTTCGACGTGCCCTTTCTCGTGGCGCGCATGCCCGAGGGCCAGGAACCCGTGGCCGACGAGGCCGAGCAGTTCGAGCCGGTGTGGGTGCGCCCGGCGGACGCGCTGGAGCGCCATGCCGCAGGGCGCTTCTTCATGATCTACCCCACCATTCGCACGCTGGAGCGGCTGGCCCGGTTCGACGGTGTGGACGCCGTGCTGGCCGCCGTGGCGCACGAGGCGCCGCTGTGGACCAGCTGCCCGCGCGCCGGGCTGCTGGCGGGCCGGGAGTCGCGCCACATGGAGCACGAGCCGCCCTTCGGCGAACTGGCGCTGGTGTGCCCCGACGGCCAGATCGTGCACCCGCTCGACTGGCAGAGCGACCGCCCGGTGCCGCTGCTGCGCAATGTGCAGCGCCTGACCGCGCCCAACCCCGGCGTGATGACCGGCCCCGGAACCAACAGCTACCTGGTGGGCGACCCGGCCACGGGGTTCATCGCCATCGACCCCGGCCCGCAGGATGCCGAGCACCTGGAGCGCCTGTGGCGCGCGGCCGGCGGCGACATCCGCATGATCGTGTGCACGCATTCGCACCCCGACCATTCCCCCGGCGCGCTGCCGCTGCAGGCCCGGGTGGCCGCCCATG
>NZ_BAAJYR010000810.1:0-832 GCF_057546605.1 Acidovorax sp. KPB24-03
GCACGGGCGATACCGCCAGCGGCGAGCGCAGCGCGCAGTCGCGGCGCCTGCCCACGGTGCTGGTGACCACGCCCGAGAGCCTGTCGCTGCTGCTGGCGCGGGGCGATGCGCGCGAGGTGCTGTCGTCCGTGCAACTGGTGGTGGCCGACGAATGGCACGAGTTGCTGGGCAACAAGCGCGGGGTGCAGGTGCAGCTGGCCATCGCCCGGCTGCAGGGCTGGAACCCGGCGCTGCGCGTGTGGGGCATGTCGGCCACGCTCGGCAACCTGGAGGAAGCCATGCACACGCTGCTGGGCCAGCCGCCCGGTCGGCAGGGCGGCGGCTCCACAGAGGGCGTGCTGGTGCAGGGCCGGGTGGACAAGCGCCTGGTGGTGGACACGCTGCTGCCCGACCACCCCGAGCGCTTTTCGTGGGCCGGCCACCTGGGCCTGTCGATGCTGCCCGCCGTGGTGCGCGAGCTGGCCGGCACGCGCACCACGCTGGTCTTCGTCAACGTGCGCTCGCAGGCCGAGGTCTGGTACAAGGCCATTCTCGATGCGCGGCCCGACTGGGCGGGCGAGCTGGCCATCCACCACGGCTCGCTGGACCGCGGCGTGCGCGAATGGGTCGAGGCCGGGCTCAAGGCCGGGCGGCTGCGGGCGGTGGTGTGCACCTCCAGCCTGGACCTGGGCGTGGACTTCCTGCCCGTGGAGCGCGTGCTGCAGATCGGCTCGGCCAAGGGCATCGCGCGGCTGCTGCAGCGCGCGGGCGATCGGGCCACGCGCCCGGGCGGCCGTCGCGCATCCACGCTGGTGCCCACCCACAGCCCTGGAGCTGGTCGAGGCCGCCGCCC
>NZ_BAAJYR010000811.1:0-830 GCF_057546605.1 Acidovorax sp. KPB24-03
CGCCGGCGGGCAGCTCGGCGAGGCGCCGGGCGATGGCGGGCAGGGCCGTGTCGTCGCCGATCAGCACGTAGCCGTCGAAGGCGGTGGGAATGACCATGGAGCCGCGCGGGCCCCCCACGCCCACGGTCTGCCCGGGCGCGGCCTGCAGCGCCCATTGCGTGGCCGGGCCCGCGTCGTGCAGCGCGAAGTCGATGGTGAGGGTGCGCGCGGCGATGTCGTGGTGGCGCGGCGTGTAGTCGCGCATGGTGGGCCGGGGCGAGTCGGGCGCGAGGCCCCCGGTGTCCGCCGGCACGGGAAAGTCGATCCGGCCCGTGGCGGGGTCGGGCAGGATGAGCTTCACGTGGTCGTCGAAGCCCGCGCTGTCAAAGCCCTCCAGGTCGGTGCCGGTGAGGACGATGCGCACGCAGTGCGGCGTGACGCGCTCGGCGCTTTGCACAGTAAGGATGCGCCGGCGCAGTTCATGGCGCATGCGCTGGGGCGCGCGGGCCGCCAGCAGTTCGGGGGAAGGCTGCGCTGCGGTGGCGGCAGAGGTGGCTGGGGTGGTGGTCGAAGCGGACAGTGTGGTCATTTCAGGGCTTTCTGCCGGGGCGATGCCGGCGTTGCGGAGGGAGGCCAGGGCGTCGTGGGGCGCACTCCGGGCAACGGGGGCCGGGGCGGTCGCTCTGGGGCGTCCTGCAGGCCGGCGGGGAACAGGTGCTAAAGGCGCTCGATCTGCCGCGCCGCGGCGTCCAGCGCATCGGCGATGGCATGGATCTGCGCCTCGGCCAGCGGCTCGCGCGCCAGGCGAAGGTGCAGCGCATGGCGCAGGTTGTGCACGGCGCGCTCGATGG
>NZ_BAAJYR010000812.1:0-828 GCF_057546605.1 Acidovorax sp. KPB24-03
GCCTGGCCTGCCCGCTGGGCGCGCACTACCTGCCCGTGCCGGGCGACAGCGCGCGCGAGGTGCAGGACCTGCTGGAAGAACTGGGCCTGCGCCAGCGCGTGGCCGGGCGCTGGCGCTACGACGAGCGCCACCTGTGCCACAGCCCGCAGGAGCGCCTGTTCTTCCAGGGCCAATGGCAGGACGGGCTGCTGCCCGTGCAGGGCGTGGGCGCCGAAACGCTGGCGCAGTACCGGCGCTTTTCCACCCGCGTGGCCGAACTGGGCCGCGCGGCGCCCTTCACCATGCCGGTGGTCAAAGGATGGAAGCCCAATCAGCCCCTGGCGCAGATTCATCTAGGGCTTGACGCTATTACTTTCATAGCATGGCTGGAGCAGGAGGGTTTCGACGACACGCACCTGCGCTGGTACCTGGACTACTGCTGCCGCGACGACTACGGCGCCGGCGCGGCGCGCGTGTCGGCCTGGGCGGGCATCCACTACTTCGCCAGCCGCCACGGCTTCCATGCGCCCGGCGATGCGGCCACCGAAGACCGCGAGGGCGTGCTCACCTGGCCCGAGGGCAACGGCTGGCTCACCCAGCGCCTGGCCGCGCCGCTGCAGGCCGGCGGGCAGCTGCGCACTGGCAGCTCGGTGCTGCGCATCGAGGAAACCCGCCAGGGCGTGGAGGTGGACGTGTTCCACCACGCCAGCGAGAGCGTGGAGCGCTGGCAGGCGCGCCGCTGCATCGTGGCGCTGCCGGTCTTCGTCGCGGCGCGCGTGGTGCGCAACCCGCCCGGCTTCCTGCAGCAGGCGGCGCAGCGCCTGTCGTGGGCGCCCTGGCTGGTCGCCA
>NZ_BAAJYR010000813.1:0-825 GCF_057546605.1 Acidovorax sp. KPB24-03
GATATGCCGGTGAGCAGCCCGCTCATCACCAGGCCCACGGCCTGCCCGCTGCGCCCGGGCGCGGCCAGCGCCGCCGCCATGGGCACCAGCACCTGGGCGGCCACCGAGAACAGCCCGGTCATGAGCGTGCCCAGCGCCAGCAGCGCGAAGCAGTCGGCAAACCCGCTCAGGAACAGCCCCGCCGCCGCCAGCACCATGAGCGTGGCGATCAGCCGCCGCCGCTCCAGCTTGTCGCCCAGCGGCACCAGCAGCAGCAAGCCGACCGCGTAGGCCACCTGCGCGAAGGTGACTGTCAGCGCGGCCGTGCCTTCGGACACCTGCAGGTGTACGGCGATGGAGTGCAGCAGCGGCTGGTTGAAATAGTTGGCGCCCGCGCACAGGCCGCAGGCCACCGCCATCAGCAGCAGCACGGGGGTGGACAGGCCCGCCGAGGTGTCAGGGCGGGAGGAGGATGGGGTGGCGGGCAGGGTACGGGGTGGCATGCGGTGCGGGATTCTCGGTAGCGGGCGCGAAGGTGGTGGGATGGAGTGGCTGGAAGCGGCGGCCCGTCAGCCGGCAGGCACGTAGGCGAGGGCGTCGATCTCGAACAGCATGCCGTCGATCGCCAGGCGCGGCACGGGGATCAGGGTGCAGGCGGGCGCCGGGGCGCCGGCCCACATCGCCATCAGGGCCTGGCCGAACGTCTGCAGCCGCTGCTCGCTGTGGTCCACGATGAGCACTGTGAGCTTGGCCACGTCCCGGGGCCGCGCGCCGGCCGCGGCGAGCGCGGTGCCGAGGTTGGCCAGGGCCTGGGCGACCTGCTGCGCGAAACCGTCGGCCAGCCGG
>NZ_BAAJYR010000814.1:0-824 GCF_057546605.1 Acidovorax sp. KPB24-03
CGACCGCCGGCGGCTGCGCCGGGGGCGCGGCCAGCAGGCACAGCGGGCAGTCCCAGTGCGCCAGGCCAGCGGGCTGCGCGCCCTCATCGGCATGCACGACGGCCTTCACCGTTCCGACGCCGGTGCAGACCCACTCGCCCCCCCTGGGGGTGCACGATGGGCGAGGCCACCGCCACGCCCAGCGACAGCACGAACCACGCCATGATCCAGCGCACGCGGGCTTGCCAACGCGCCAGCCCGCCGTGGACAGCAAGGGGGTTGCGCAGCGGGCGATGGGGTAGGGGCACGGGGCGATTATCGGCAAACCGACGGGGCAAGGGCGAAGCATCCGGCGATGGGGCGGCGGCAGCGCGCGGTGGCCGCTGCGGCACATCCCGCCTTCACGCCGCGCGCACCTGCGCGCGCCCACCCCGCACCGAGCGCACCTCGACCCGGTCGCGGCCCGCGCGCTTGGCCTCGTAGCACGCCATGTCGGCCGCATGGAGCACTGCGGTCACGTCGTATACGCCGCTGTCCAGCGGCACGAGGCCGATGCTCACGCCCAGCGTGTAGCTGCGGCCCTGGTACGACGGTTCCCACGCCCGCACGGCAGCGCACAGCTGCTCGGCGATGGCCAGCCCGCGCCCCAGCGGGCAGCCGGGCAGCACCACGGCGAACTCGTCGCCACCCAGCCGCGCCGCCCAGCCCCACCGACCGCACCCTGGGTCTCGATGAGGCGGCCCACGTGGCGCAGCACGTCGTCGCCCGCGTCGTGCCCGGCAATGGCATTGACCACGGTGAAATGGTCCAGGTCCAGGAACAGCACCACGCCCTCGCCCGCCTCC
>NZ_BAAJYR010000815.1:0-822 GCF_057546605.1 Acidovorax sp. KPB24-03
CCGATGCATCAGGGGGCTGCCGGCCGTGGGGCCATCGCGGGATGGCCTTCGAAAGCAAGGGTGACCCGCAGCGCGGGCAGGTCCCGGTCTCGACGGGGTGGGTGCCCCAGGCCCAGGCCTGCGCCAGCCACCCCTTGCGCCAACGAGGGCGCGCGATCAGCCCAGTTCGGCGATCAATTCGATTTCGACGCACGCACCCATGGGGATCTGCGCCACGCCGAAGGCGCTGCGGGCGTGCACGCCCCGGTCGCCGAACACCTGGCCGAACAGTTCACTCGCGCCGTTGGTCACCAGATGCTGTTCGGTGAACTCGCCCGTCGAATTGACCAGGCTCATCACCTTGACGATGCGCTTGACCCGGTTCAGGTCGCCACCGGTGGCCGCATGCAGCGTGCCCAGCAGGTCGATGGCCACGGCCCGCGCGGCCGCCTTGCCTTCTTCGGTAGTGATGCTGCGGCCGAACTGCGCGGCCCAGGGCTTGCCGTCCTTGCGCGCGATGTGTCCGCTCAGGAACACCAGGTTGCCGGTCTGCACGTAGGGCACGTAGGCCGCGGCGGGGACCGAGACGGGGGGCAGGGTGATGTCGAGTTCTTTCAGCTTGTCGTAAACGCTCATGGTGTTCCTTGGCAACGGGAGGAGTGAGAAGGCAGAAAAAGGCCGCAAGCCCCGGGGGCCTGCGGCGCAGCGCGCAAGTGTTGCACAACCGGCTGGCGGTTCTCTGCGTTCGCCGTTCCTCGCGGCGGCGCCGGCACCTGGGGCGCGCCGGTCCCGCTCACGCGCCGGGATCGGTCATCCCGTGGCCGCCCGCTCAGGCGATGGCCG
>NZ_BAAJYR010000816.1:0-822 GCF_057546605.1 Acidovorax sp. KPB24-03
CAGCACGGCCAGCAGCTGTTCGGCCAGCGTCAGGCCGCCGTCGCCGGGCGGCGGTGCCTGCAGCACCGGCGCGCGCAGCCGGGCCCGTTCGCGCTTGGACTGCTGCTGCGACAGCTGCTGGGCCAGCAGTTCCTCGGCCTTGAGCCGCTGCCAGGCGGGGTGGCTGTGGTCCTCCAGGGTGGCGATGGCCACGTCCGGCGCCGGGTGGTGCAAAAAAGTGAGCGCCTGCCGCAGATTCCACCCCGGCGCCAGGCCGTTTTGGCCATGCACGCGGTCCACCGGCGGCTCCACGCCGGGCGGCAGCGTCTCGGACAGCTCCACGCGCTGCAGGGCGCTCACGATGGCGCGGCGCAGGTAGGCCTGGGGCAGTTGCGCGACGGTCGGGTAGACCGGGGTGAGCGCGGCCGGCAGGTCGCCGCTGGCCGTGCGAAAGGCCGGGTGCAGCATCTGCCGGCCCCAGAAGCCGCCCTTGACCTCGCCCCGAATGCGCAGGCGCGCGCCCACGGCCAGGGTCTTCTGGTGGGAGGGGTAGAAGCTGAAGAACCGCAGTTCGCACGTGCCGGTGCCGTCGTCCACCTGCACCAGCAGTTGGCGGCGGGGGCGCAGCTGCACCTCGCTGGAGACGACGGTGGCCTCGATCTGCACGGTGTCGCCGTCCCGGGCGCTGCGCAGGGAGGTGATGCGGGTTTCGTCCTCGTAGCGCAGGGGCAGGTGCAGGGCCAGGTCGATGTCGCGCACCAGCCCCAGCTTGCGCAGGGCCTTCTGGGCAGGGCTGGGGGCGGGCCGGGCCCCGGAGGGGCTCGGGGCCCCGACACGCCCGGG
>NZ_BAAJYR010000817.1:0-822 GCF_057546605.1 Acidovorax sp. KPB24-03
TGGCCGCGGCCATCGCCAGAACCCGCCCGCGCCCCGGCGCGCAGCGCATGGGCTGCTGACGCCGGCCGCGCCCACCCCTTTTCCCGGGCGCGCCACCACATGGCGCGTCTTTTCCGACAGGCCCTAGCCCCCTTCGCATGGTCGATCCCGACGCTCCCTCCACCCTCAGCCCCTTCACCGCCGCCGATGGCGAAAACCTCGCGCTGCAGGACTGGCCGCTGCCGCACGCCGACGCACGCGCCACCGTGCTGCTGGTGCATGGCCTGGGCGAGCACGTGGGCCGCTACGACCGGCTCGCCCGGCGGCTGAACGCCTGGGGTTTTGCCGTGCGCGGCTACGACCAGTACGGCCATGGCGAATCGGGCGGGCTGCGCGGCGCCCTCACGCCCCCGAACCGGCTGATGGTGGACCTGGCCGACATCGTCGATGCCACCCGGGCCCGCATGCCACCCGGCCAGCCGCTGGTGCTGCTGGGCCACAGCCTGGGCGGGCTGGTGGCCGCCAGCTTCGTGGCGCAGGCGCTGCGCCCCGTGGAGGCGCTGGTGCTTTCATCCCCCGCGCTGGACCCGGGCTTGAGCTGGACGCAGAAGTTCCTGGTGGCCACCCTGCCCCGCGTGCTGCCCAACCTGCGCCTGGCCACCGGGATCGACCCCGCCCACCTGTCCCACGACCCCGCCGTCATCGCGGCCTACCGCGCCGACCCGCGCTGCCACGACCGCGTCGGTGCCGGGCTCGCGCGCTTCATCGCCTACACCGGCCCGGCCGTCGTGGCCCGCGCCGCGCAGTGGAGCGTGCCCACGCTGCTGATGTGGGCGGGCGCCG
>NZ_BAAJYR010000818.1:0-821 GCF_057546605.1 Acidovorax sp. KPB24-03
ACTTTCTTTTGGCGAAGCAAAAGAAAGTGAGTGCGCCGCCGGGCGCAACTCCCGGCCCCGGAACGTAACTGAACAGCAAACGCAAAAAACAACCCAACCCATCACCGCCCCAGATAAACCTCAATCACCCTCTCATCCCCCTGCACCTGATCCAGCGTCCCCTCCGCCAACACCGCCCCCTCGCACAACACCGTCACCTTCTCCGAAATCGTCCGGATGAACGACATGTCATGCTCCACCACCATCAGCGAGTGCCGCCCCTTCAAGGTCAGGAACAGCTCCGCCGTGCGAGCCGTCTCCTCGTCCGTCATCCCCGCCACCGGCTCGTCCAGCAGGAGCAGCTTCGGGTCCTGCATCAGCAGCATCCCGATCTCCAGCCACTGCTTTTGCCCATGGCTCAGATTGCCCGCCATGCGCGCCACGCTGCCGGCCAGGTGGATGGTGTGCAGCACCTCGGCCAGCCGGTCCGACTGGGCCGAGTCCAGGCGAAAGAACAGGCTTGAGGCCACGCCCTTGTGCGTCTTCAAGGCCAGCTCCAGGTTCTCGAACACGGTGAGCTGTTCGAACACTGTGGGCTTTTGGAACTTGCGGCCGATTCCCAAGCCAGCGATCTCCGGCTCGTTGTGCCGCAGCAGGTCGATGGTGCTGCCGAAGAACACGGTGCCGCGGTCCGGGCGGGTCTTGCCGGTGATGATGTCCATCATCGTGGTCTTGCCCGCGAGCCGTTGGGGCCGTGATCACGCAGCGCAGCTCGCCCGGCGCCGATGTCCACGGTTGCAGGCCGTTGATTCGGCCGTTGAAGCCGTCGAAGCTCACTCACG
>NZ_BAAJYR010000819.1:0-818 GCF_057546605.1 Acidovorax sp. KPB24-03
GGCCCCGCGTTCCAGCACCGCCACCGCGCCGGTGCCGCGTTCGCGCACGGCCGTCGCCACCATGCGCCGGTTGCCCCAGAAGCCCTCGGAGTAGCCCAGCCGCGTCTTCGCGGCCAGCGCGATCGCGGCGGGGTCGGTGGCCGTGAGCATCAGCCAGTGCAGGGTGTCGGGCACCTCCTTCTCGGCGGCGAGCCGGTGCGCCAGCGCGTCGGAAACCGCCGGCCGGTCGGGCAGCAGCAGCGCCATCGCCGGCTGCCGGCTCGGGTGCAGGGAGGGCAGGTCGGCCTCGATGCGGTCCGCACAGGCTTCCCACTCGGCCTGTGGCGCGGCCGCGAGATGGCGGCGGAAGGCTTCCTCGCCCTGGCCCAACGGCCCGCGCCATCCGTTGCTCATCGCGCGGGTCACGGTGGTGGACAGGTGCGCGCGGCGCTTCTTGGTGGTCGAGTCGTAATCGTTGGTCGTCTCCAGGCGCTGCGATGCCATGAGGATGTCGACGGCCCCCGGCAGTCCGTACTGCGCCACGAGGTAGTCCACGATGGCGGCGGCCGGTTCGTTCTCGCCGTAGTAGCCCGAACTGGCCAGGGCCAGCGCGAGCAGTACGGTGTCGGCCTCTGCATCGGCCTCGGCCGTGTGCCGGCCAAGGCGGTCGATGGTCCGCTGCAGCGGATCGCGCAGGGGCGCATCGGTGGCTGGCAGGTTGAAGTGGAAATCGCAGTGGCTGCGCACGCGCTGCCATGCCTGGGGCAGTGCGGCGGCTTTCGCTTCCTGGGGGAAACGGCGCGAGGCATAGGCCTCGCGCTCCATCTGGGACGGCAGGC
>NZ_BAAJYR010000820.1:0-818 GCF_057546605.1 Acidovorax sp. KPB24-03
GCTCGGGCCCGCCCCCGCCGCGGCGCGCGCCCGCAGATGGCTGCGCAGGCCGGCGATGCCCGTGCCGTTACCGATCAAGACGAGGGGCCGAGCAGCGTTGTCCTGCAACCGGAAAGGCCCGTGCGCGCGCAGGCGCAGCGGCACGGCATCCCCCAGCGCCAGGCCCGCGCACAGCCAGCCCGAGCCACGCCGGGCGTGCCGTCCTCGCGCACGGCCTGGCGCACGGTGAGATGAATGCGTCCGTCGCCCGGCACCGAGGCGATGGAATAGTTGCGCGGGCGTTGCGGGTCGGCCGGCGGGCACAGTTGCACCAGGTCGCCGGACGCCCAATCGGCCGCGGTACCGGGCGGGGGCGCCAGTTCGATGTGGAACACCGGCGCTCCCAGGCTGCCCGGGTTGAGGTGGCGGCGCGCGGCCAGCGTCCAGTCGGCGAACGGCGGCGCCTCCCAGGCAGGCGCCCCGTTCAGGTTCGCGACCTGCGACAGCTGGTGCTGCCATGCCAGGAGCGCGGCCGGGGCGCCGTTGTCCATCTCCACCCGCTCGAACAACGGCACCGCGCCCTGCGCGCGCAGCCAGCCGTCCAGCTGGCGGCCGAAGCCGCAATAGTGCGCGTATTGCCGGTCGCCCAGCGCCAGCAGGCCGTACTGCAGGCCTGCCAGCGAGGGCGCTGCGGCCGCGCCCATCCACTGCCCCTGGAAGCCCGCGGCGTTGTCAGGTGCATCGCCCTCTCCGTACGTGCTGGCCAGAAACAGCGCGCGGCGCGTGCGCTGCAGCAGCGCCGCATCCACCGCGCCCAGCGCGCACAGGTGCACGGACTC
>NZ_BAAJYR010000821.1:0-813 GCF_057546605.1 Acidovorax sp. KPB24-03
GGGCAGCGCCAGCGGCAGCACGAGCCAGCCCCCGCGCGACTCCGACAGCAGCGAGCCCTCGAAGCCCAGCAGGATGCACACCACCCAGCCCACGCGCTGCCAGGGCGCCCAGCGGCCCCACTGCACGAGCAGGGCCGCCGAACACATCAGGCCCAGCAGCAGGCTCAGGCCGCCGAACTGGATCGCATTGGTGTAGCCGTTGGCGCGCAGCAGGTGCAGCACGCCGGTCTGGTAGATGCCGATGAGCCCCGCGCCGCACGCCCCCACGGCGAGGCCCCACCACAGCCAGACCGCACGCGGCGGGTAGGCCAGCAGGTAGAAAAGGCAGGGCAGTGCCAGCAGGTACTTGGACGGCCGGTCCAGGTTGGACCAGCCGCCCTGGGCCGGGTCGAAATCGAGGGCCCACACGAAGCCCATGGCGACGATGGAGGCGAACAGCCACCAGGCCTCGCGGCCCGGGGGCCGGCGCAGCCACACGCCGGCCGTGGCCAGGCTGCACAGCAGCAGGACCACCGCGCCCCACGAATAGCCCGAGCGCAGCCACAGGGCCAGGCCGGGCACCATGAAAGCCGCCACGCCGGACAGGCGTGCGAAGACATCCGAAGGTTTCACCGGCGCACGCTCTCGCTCAGGCGGTCGCTGTCGTACTCCAGCGCGGCATACCGGAAGAACGCTTCCAGAGCCACGAACAGGCAGTAAAGGAAACCGGCACCGCCGCACAGGAACCCGAGCCGCAGCACGTACAGCCGCACGAACATGCTCGCGCCCGAGGCCAGCCCGCGCCCCACGCCGCCGCGCTTGCCGGCCGCCGCG
>NZ_BAAJYR010000822.1:0-811 GCF_057546605.1 Acidovorax sp. KPB24-03
CTGCCCCGTGGCCGTGGCCAGCGGCGGAATGCCCGTGAGGTAGCGGCGCGCGAAGCTCGCGGCCACCGCGTAGCACGACGAGGCCAGCAGGCAGGCCCCGAGCGCCCAGCCGGCGTGCCCCGTCTTCAGGCCCACGCCCGCCGGCGCCCGCCAGGCCAGCAGCGCCACGCCGATGAACCCCAGCGCCAGCCCAAGCCAGCGCAGCCGCGTGATGCGGTCGCCCAGCCACACCCAGGCCACCAGCGCACCGAAGAGCGGCACCGTCGCGTTCAGGATGGACGTGAGCCCGGTCGCCAGGTGCATCACCGCCCAGGCGAACAGCGCGAACGGAATGGCGGAGTTGATCAGCCCGGCCAGCATGATCGGCCGCCAGTGCTGGCGCAGCGCCGGCCACTGCCCCTGGCGCAGCAGGATCGGCCAAAGGAAGAGCGTGGCCAGGCCCACGCGCAGGCCGGCGGCGGGCAGCGCGCCGAACTCCGCCGCGCCCAGCCGCATGAACAGGAACAAGGCGCCCCAAAGCGCCGACAGCACGATGAACTCCGCCCAGCCACGCCCTGGGTGCTGCGCCCACGGCACCCGGCGCGCGGCCGCCCGCGCGCTCATGCCGTGGCCCCAGCGGCGGCAGGTGCTTCGCCGGCAAAGAGCGGCAGCGTGCCCGGTCGGTCGTTGTGCGCCCCGCTGCCAGCCGGCACCGCGCCTTCGTGCCGCAGCAGCCAGGCCTTGCGCGGCAATCCGCCGGCATAGCCCGTCAGGCTGCCCGCCGAGCCCACCACGCGGTGGCACGGCACGATCACGCTCACCGGGTTGCGGC
>NZ_BAAJYR010000823.1:0-805 GCF_057546605.1 Acidovorax sp. KPB24-03
GCAGCGCCGCAGCCGCGGTTGCTGCCTGCCACCCCCGAATCGCTGGTGGCGCCCTTCAGCCGCGTGGTGGTCGTCGCGCCGCACCCCGACGACGAGGTGCTGGTGCTCGGCGGCACGGTGGCGCAACTGGCGCGACGTGGCCACGAGGTGCTGGTCTACGCGGTCACCGATGGGGAGGCGAGCCACCCGGGTTCACACGCCTGGCCCGCCGAGCGCCTGCGGCAGGTCCGGCCGCAGGAGTCGGCCGACGCCCTGGCGCAACTGGGCATCGCGGCGACCGTGGTGCGCCTGGGCCTGCCCGATGGCGGCCTGGCGGCCGAGGCGCTTGCGCTCGCGGCACACCTGCAACTGGCGCCGGGCGACACGGTGTTCGTGCCGTGGCGCCACGACGGCCACCCCGACCACGAGGCCTGCGCCCGCGCCGCCCTGGCGGCAGCCCGCACGGTGGGGGCCTGCTGCATCGAATACCCCGTCTGGGCCCTGGTGCCCGAACACGCGGCCCACGCGCGGTTGCGCCATCGCACGCTCCGGCGCATCGCCGTGGCCGACGACCTGGTGCAGGCCAAGGCCCGGGCCGTGCGCGCCTTCCAAAGCCAGATCCAGCCGGACGGCGGCGTGGCGCCGGTGCTGCCGCCTTCGGCGCTGCAGGCCTGGAGCGGCCGCTTCGAGTGGGCGATGGCCTGACATGGGCGCGCCCCTGGCCGATACCGCGCACTTCGATCAACTGCACGCGCGCAGCGCCGACCCGTGGGGCGTGCACACGCGCTGGTACGAGCGCCGCAAACGCGACCTGCTGCTGGCCGCG
>NZ_BAAJYR010000824.1:0-803 GCF_057546605.1 Acidovorax sp. KPB24-03
CGCGCGCACGCCGCGGCGCGGAGCGCGGCCAGCCCCCGGACGCCGCCCTGCTGCGCGAGGAGCACCTGACCACCACGCGCCAGATCGTCGTGGCCAGCCGCGACCTGGCGCAGACCGATCCGCGCTTCGTGTTCGCGCGCCACCACTGGCGCACCGACAACCACTTGGCCGCGCTGGGCCTGATCGAGGCGGGCCTGGGCTGGGGCTGGCAGCCGCGCGCGCTGGTGCAGCCGCGCATCGCGGCGGGCTCGCTGGTGGAGATGCCGTTCGAGAACCTGAGCAACGGCGTCGCGCTGTGGGTGGACGTGGTGTGGTCCAAGGAGCGCCCGCTGGGCCTGGGCGCGCGGCGCTTCGTGGAGCTGATCGACGGGCAGGCCGCGCGGCCTTTGAACCAAAACCGGCCCTAGCGCATATTCCACTATGGCGTATTGCTATTTATTTAATAGCACAACACTCCGAGGTATCGGCTACAGCTGCACGCTCGCGGTGCCGATGCCGTCGAACGCCACCTCCACCGCATCGCCCAGGCGGGCGTTCAGCCGACCGGCCCAGTTGCCGGTGGTGACCACGGTGCCGGCCGGCACGGTGCCGAAGTGCTGCGTGGCATGGCGCAGCCACGCGGCCAGCAGCCAGGCGGGGTCGCCCAGCGAATGCGTGCCCTGGCGCTCCACCGCGTCCTGGCCCGTGATGCGCACCGTGCAGCGCTGCTGCGCCCAGTCGGGCGGCGCGCCGGCGTCGAACGGCACCCAGTCGCCAGCACCAGCGCGCCGTGCGACTGCTGGTCGGCCAGCGTGAGCAGGCCG
>NZ_BAAJYR010000825.1:0-800 GCF_057546605.1 Acidovorax sp. KPB24-03
ACCACCTGCCGGACGATGCCCCCCGCCCGACGACGCCACCGCGCTGTGGCAGGCCCTGGGCGTGGCCGATGCCGCCCGGGTGCCCGAGCTGGACGTGGCGGCGGTGCAGGGCCTGCGCCCGGCCTGAACCCGCAGCAACGAACGAGAAGGAACCGACATGCAATGGAACACCCTGGCCGAAAGGCTCTTCGGCGCGCAGCACGGCATCGTGGCCGATGGCGACCTGCTCTTGGGCACACCCACCTTCGACGGCCAGCCCCTGGCCGTGATCGGCACCACAAACCATGCGCCCATCGGCGTGCGGCTGGCGCTGGCCCAGGCCCGCGCGGTGCTGGACACCGTGGCGCAGCACCCCGGCCGCGCCATCCTGCTGCTCATCGACACGCAGGGCCAGCAATTGCGCCGGCGCGACGAACTGCTGGGCATCAACCGCGCAATGGCGCACCTGGGAATGGCCATCGACCTCGCGCGCCGGCACGGCCACCGCGTGGTTGGGCTGGTCTACGACCAGGCGCTCTCGGGCGGCTTCATCACCTCGGGCCTGATCGCCGACGCCTGCTACGCACTGCCCGAGGCCGAGATCCGCGTGATGCGCATTCCCGCCATGGCGCGCGTGACCAAGCTGCCCGAGGCCCGGCTCACCGAGCTGTCGCAGTCCAACCCCGTGTTCGCCCCCGGCGTGGACAACTACGTGGCCATGGGCGGCGTGCGCGCGCTGTGGGAAGGCGACCTGGCCGCCGCGCTGCGCGAGGCCCTGGCCCACACGCCCACCGACGACGTGCGGGCCCCGGGACGGCGCC
>NZ_BAAJYR010000826.1:0-798 GCF_057546605.1 Acidovorax sp. KPB24-03
GCTGCACTACCAGCCGCAGGTGGACATCGCCACGGGCCGGGTCATCGGCGCCGAGGCGCTGGTGCGCTGGATGGACCCGCAGGAGGGCATGATCTCCCCGGCGCGCTTCATCCCGGTGGCCGAACATTCCGGCGTGATCGGCCCGCTGGGCGAGTGGGTCATGCACGAGGCCTGCCGCCAGGGCCAGGCGTGGCGCGAGGCCGGGCTGCCCGGCCTGACGGTGGCCGTGAACGTGTCGCCGCGCCAGTTCCACCTGACCGACCTGGCCGGCTGCGCGGCATCGGCCCTGTCCGCCTCGGGCTACCCGCCCACGCAGCTGGAGCTGGAGATCACCGAAGGCGCGCTCGCCGAGCGGCCCGAGGAAGCGCGCCAGATGCTGCTGCGCCTGCGCGGCCTGGGCCTGCGCATGGCCATCGACGACTTCGGCACGGGCTATTCGTCGCTCGCCCACCTCAAGCGCTTTCCCATCGACGTGCTCAAGATTGACCAGGGCTTCATCCGCGATTTGCCGCAAAGCACCGACGACATGGCCATCTGCACCGCCATCATCGCCATGGGCCACAGCCTGGGGCTGGCGGTGCTGGCCGAAGGCGTGGAGACGCCCGAGCAACTGGCCTTCCTGCGCGAGCGCGGTTGCGACCGCTACCAGGGCTACCTGTGCCAGCGCCCGCTGCCGGCGGCCGAGTTCACGGCGCTGCTGCGCGCGCAGGCGGGCGGGTCTGCGCACGGCGCCGGCCCAGGAGGCGAGGGCGTCCAAATTCATAACATGCTATAAAAATAATAGCTATATGCCCTAGT
>NZ_BAAJYR010000827.1:0-795 GCF_057546605.1 Acidovorax sp. KPB24-03
ATCAGCGCGGCCAGCGCCTCGCGCGCGGCCAGGGCGCTGTCGGCCGGCAGCCAGGCCATGGCGAGCAGCCGCCAGGGCAGCTCGGCCTTCAGGATCTTGACGGCGGTGTGCTTGAGTTCGGGCTGCTTGGAGGTGGGGCAGAAGGCCGGCGTGGTGAGCGCGTTCACGCCCGCCAGCGGCGTGCCGGTGGACGACTGCCCGCTCAGGTATTCGCTGCCCCAGTGCATGGCGATGAAGGCCTGCGACAGGCCCACGTCGGTGCTGCCCTGCACCGGCACCACGATGGCGCCGCGCGCGCTGGTGACGTGCACCAGGTCGCCCTCGGCCAGCTGGCGGCGCGCCATGTCCTGCGGGTGCATCTGCACGCTGGGCTCGGCCACGTGGCCGAACAGGCGGCCCAGCGTGCCGGTGCGGCTCATGCCGTGCCACTGGTCGCGCAGGCGGCCGGTGGTCAGGCTGAACGGGTAGCGCGCCTGGCGCGGCTCGGCCACCGGCTGCCAGGCGTTGGCGGCGAAGCGCGCGCGGCCATCGGCGGTGGGGAACACGCCGTCTTCGTACAGGCGCGCTTTGCCCAGCGGGCGGGGCGGGGCCGAAGGGTCGGCATCGGCATCAGTGTTGTCGGCAGTGCCGGCCGGGCAGGGCCACTGCTGCGGGCCCTGGGCATCGAGCAGCGCCCACGACAGGCCGGTGATGTCCAGGTCGCGCCCGCGCGTGCTCTCGCGGTGCTCGTTCCACACGGCCTCGGCGCCGCGCTCGGCCTCGCCGTCGCCAGTGGCGTACGGAAACAGGCGTGGG
>NZ_BAAJYR010000828.1:0-792 GCF_057546605.1 Acidovorax sp. KPB24-03
TGGCGCTCCCTGGCCTGGATACCCTCCTCGTGCCCGGCGGCATGGGCGTGGACGCCCAGCTGGACGACACCGCCCTGCACGACTGGCTGCGGCAGGCCGAGCGCACCGCCGGCGCGTGGGGTCGGTGTGCTCGGGCGCGCTGCTGCTGGCCCGCGCCGGCCTGCTGGACGGGCGGCCCGCCACCACCCACTCGGACAGCGTGGACGGCCTGCGCCAGGGCCATCCGCAGGTGCGGGTGGCGGGCGACCGGCTGCACACCTACGACCCGGGCGGCATCGACGGCGACGGTCACGTCTTCACCTCGGCCGGGGTGACGGCGGGCATCGACCTGGCCCTGGCGCTGGTGGAGCACGACCTGGGCCGCGCCATGGCGCTGGCCGTGGCGCGGCGCCTGGTGATGTACCTGCGCCGCCCGGGCGGGCCAGGCGCAGTTCAGCCCCCTGGTGGCGCCCGATGCGGCGCACGCGCCCCGCCTCACGCCGCTGCTGGAATGGATTCCCGGCCACCTGGGCGGCGACCTGTCGCTGGACGCCCTGGCCGCGCGCGCTTGCATGCCGCCGCGCACCCTGACCCGCGTGTTCCAGCGCGAACTGGGCACCACGCCCGCTCGCTACGTGGAGCGGGTGCGGGTGGAGGCGGCATCGGCCCTGCTGGCCCAGGCGCAGGCCTCGGTTTCCACCGTGGCGCGGCTGTGCGGGTTCCAGCACCCCGAGACGCTGCGGCGCGCCTTCCACAAGCACCGGGCCGTGAGCCCGCAGGCCTATGCCGAGCGCTTCGGCGCCGGGACGGCCG
>NZ_BAAJYR010000829.1:0-786 GCF_057546605.1 Acidovorax sp. KPB24-03
CGCTGGCGGCGGGGGCTGAGGGCGTGGGCCTGATGCGCACCGAATTTCTGTTCCTGGAGCGCGACGCGGTGCCCGACGAGGACGACCAGTACGCCGTGTACCGCGCCATGGTCGAGGCGCTGGACGGCCGCCCGCTGATCGTGCGCACGCTGGACATCGGCGGCGACAAGCAGGTGCCGCACCTGGACCTGCCGGTGGAGGACAACCCCTTTCTCGGCCTGCGCGGCGCGCGGCTGTGCCTGCGCCGCGACGACCTGCTGGTGCCGCAGCTGCGGGCGCTGTACCGCGCGGCGCGGCACGGCCCGCTGTCGGTCATGTTCCCGATGATCAGCACCGTGGAAGAGGTGCACCAGCTGCGCCAGCGCATGGAGGCGGTGCGCCGCGAGCTGGACGCGCCCCAGGTGCCCGTGGGCATCATGATCGAGGTGCCCTCGGCCGCGCTGATGGCCGACCGGCTGGCAGCGCACGTGGATTTCTTTTCCATCGGTACCAACGACCTCACGCAGTACGCGCTGGCGGTGGACCGGCAGCACCCCGAGCTGGCCGGCATGGCCGACAGCCTGCACCCCTCGGTGCTGCGGCTCATCGAACGCACCATCGCCGGTGCCCGCGCCCATGGGCTCTGGGTGGGGGTGTGCGGCGGACTGGCGGGCGAGCCGCTGGGCGCGGCGCTGCTGGCCGGACTGGGCGTGCAGGAGCTGAGCATGAGCAGCGGCGACATCGGCACCGTCAAGGCGCTGCTGCGCCGCCATTCCCTGGCCGAACTGCAGGACCTCGCCCGCCGCG
>NZ_BAAJYR010000830.1:0-783 GCF_057546605.1 Acidovorax sp. KPB24-03
GTGGCCCGCGGCGGCCAGCAGCGCGCAGGTGCGTTCGCCGTCCGCCTGCGACACCAGCAGGTGGTCGCCGTCGAAGGTGGAGACCACGAAGATGCCGATGCCGTTCTCCGACAGCGGGCGGATCACCGACAGGACGATGCCCGTCTCGCCGAAGCCGAACGGCCCCACGAAACGGAACGCCACCCAGCCCCGGTCGGCCTGCACGCCGTCCGGCACGCGCGCCTGCAGGCAGGTGATCGACAGTTCCTCGCCGCTGCGCGAGATCGAGACGAACCCCTCGCCATCGGCCCACGGCGGAATGGCCGCCTGCGGCGCGAGCCGGGCGACGGCGTAGAGGGAGGGCAGGGTGGCGAGCGTGATGCTGCGGGTGGAGAGGGGTGGAGCAGTCATGGGGTGGAATGCAGGGGGGTGAAGGCCAGGAACAGCGCGATCGAGAACATGACCACCGCGATGCCCGCGTCCAGGCAGCGCCAGGCCACCGGCCGGGCGAACCACGGCGCCAGCCGCCGCGCGCCCAGCCCGAGCGTGAGGAACCACAGGGTGGAGGCCGTGGTGGCGCCCAGCGTGAAGCGCAACTGCTGGCCCGCCGGCTGCTGGCCGCCCAGCGCGCCCAGCAGCACCACGGTGTCCAGGTACAACGTGCGGATTGAGCAGCGTGATGAACGGCCAGCGCGCCGACGACGCCCAGTGCACTGCGTTCGGCCCGCCCCGTGGCGGCCAGCGCCGCCTGCGGCGCGCAGAACGCCCGGTGCCACGCAAAGCATCCGTACGCGAACAGGAACA
>NZ_BAAJYR010000831.1:0-780 GCF_057546605.1 Acidovorax sp. KPB24-03
CGGGAGGGCAGCTGGCGTTCAAGGCGGCGGCCACGGCCGACCCGCGCGCCGGCAGCGGCCTGGCCCGCTGGGCCTTCATGGCGCGCCGGCCGTGGCTGTGGATCGGCGTGGGCTGCTACGTCGCCGAGTTTCTGGTGTGGCTGGCGTTCCTCTCGCTCGTGCCGCTGTCCGACGGCGTGCTGCTGGGCTCCATCAACATCGTGGCCGTCATGGTGGCCGGCCGGTTCCTGTTCCGCGAGAAGCTGTCGCGCATGCGCGTGGCCGGCATCCTCCTGGTGTCGGCCGGCGTGGCCGTCGTGGGGCTGCACGGATGAAGCGCTTCTATGCCCTCGGGTTCCTCGCGCTGGTGGCGTTCGACACACTGGCGCAGATCAGCTTCAAGCTCGCGGGCGAGCACGCGCTGCCGCTGGAGCTGTCCGCCGACTGGCTGGTGCGGGTCTTCGGGCACCCGTGGATCTACGGGGCCTTCATCGGCTACCTGGGCGCGTTCTTCACCTGGATGACGCTGCTGGAGCACGCCCCGATCGGCCCGGCGTTCGCCGCTTCGCACCTGGAAGTCGTCTCGGTGCTGGCCATCTCGGCCGTGTGGTTCAACGAGTCCATCGGCTGGCCGCAGTTGGCGGGCGCGGTGCTCATCCTGGGCGGCATCGCCTGCCTGGCGCGCAGCGAGGCCGATGCCGATGCCGAGCCCGGGTCCGGGCACGCCCCATCGCACCATGGCGCGTGAAGCCCCGCCCACCGCGGGCCTGCCGCTGCGGATGGCCGACCTGCTGCCCGGTG
>NZ_BAAJYR010000832.1:0-775 GCF_057546605.1 Acidovorax sp. KPB24-03
TGGGCGTGCTGGCGGGCACGTCCAGCGGTGGCGGCGCGGCCTTGATCGCCGTGGACAACCAGCCGGCCAAGCCGTTTCGCGTCGGGGCCACGGTGGCCGAAGGGCTGGTGCTGCAGGCCCTGGGCCGCCGCCAGGCGCGGCTGGGGCCGTCGCACGACGGCGCGGCCACGGTCACGCTGGAAATTCCAGAAAAACGGTAGCGGTTCGGGGGCCGCACGCGGGGTGTGCGGCACAAAGAAAGACACCTGTTTCAGGTGGGGCGAAAGCCGCTGTCTCCGACGCGTTCAGTGCGTTGGCGCGTCCAGCGGCACCGTGGTCCATTCCCCATAGGCCGGTGCGGCCACCGGCCATTCGTCGGCCCGCGGCAGGCGCCCGGGCCGGGCCTGCAGCCACTGTACGCAGCGCGCTACTCCCGCATGGGTGATCCACAGCACATCGCCACCCCGGTCGTGGGACAACTGGCGTGCCTCGGACAGTGCCGCATCCACGCGCAGCAGCATCGCGGCCAGGCTGTCGCCGCCGCTGGCGCGGGGGGCGCCGAAATCCGACGTCCACGCATCGATGTCGGCCCGGGCAATGGCGTCCCAGGCGCGTCCTTCCCAGGTGCCGAAATCCATCTCGGCGAGGCGGGCATCGGGCTCGCTGGCCGAATCGGCCTTCAGCGCTATCAGGGCCTGCGCAAGCTGCTCACATCTTTGTAGTGGCGAGTGGCGCATGTCCGCGAGCGTGCCGGGCAGCGCGCGGGCCAGCCGGCGGGCGGCATCGGCCGTCGCGG
>NZ_BAAJYR010000833.1:0-772 GCF_057546605.1 Acidovorax sp. KPB24-03
GTTTCGGCTTCGTCGAAATGAGCAACGATGCCGAAGCGCAAGCCGCCATCCAAGGCGCGCATGGTCAAAACTTCGGCGGCCGTGACCTCGTGGTCAACGAAGCCCGTCCGATGGACCCCGTCCCCCCCGCAGCGGTGGCGGCGGCTTCGGTGGCGGCAACGGCGGTGGCGGCGGCTACGGCGGTGGTGGCGGCCGCAGCGGTGGTTTCGGCGGCGGTGGTGGCGGTGGTGGCTACGGCGGTGGCCGCAGCAGCTACTAAGCTCACGCTGACAGCATTTCAAAAAAAGGGTCCTTCGGGGCCCTTTTTTCATGGCTGAGCCAGCGCGTTTGGCCCGTGTCCGGCACCTTGCTTTTTTGCGGAATTTATGGCCCATAATGCATCGGCGAGATATTTTTCGCGTCGACGTTTGCGGGGATCCGTCAGTTTCGCGCATGGGACATCTTTGTGATTCACTGGCTGCGTTTTCGGGACTCCATCGCTTTATCAATGTGTTTTTGAGGAGTCCCGTGATGGGCAACAAACTGTACGTCGGCAATTTGCCGTACTCGGTGCGTGACAGTGACCTGGAGCAGGCCTTCGGCCAATTCGGAGCCGTGATCAGCGCCAAAGTCATGATGGAGCGCGACACGGGCCGCTCCAAGGGCTTTGGCTTCGTCGAGATGGGCAGCGACCCTGAAGCGCAAGCCGCCATCCAGAGCATGAACGGCCAGCCCCTGGGCGGCCGCAGCATCGTGGTGAACGAGGCGCGTCCCATGGAACCCCGTCCCCCCC
>NZ_BAAJYR010000834.1:0-770 GCF_057546605.1 Acidovorax sp. KPB24-03
CGAGGCCTACCGCGAGCGTTGCTTCGTTCAGTTCGCCAGGGATGGCGAAGAGGGCGACCGGGCCGCGGCGGCGGCCGACCTGGCCGCGCTGCGCCGGCTGGCGCACAACCTGCGCACCGTGCTGCTCACGCTGGGCCGCAGCGAAGGCCATCGGGTGGCCAGCCGCCTCGAAGAGGCCGCCATCGCCGAAGATGTGCCGGCCGCCGTGGCCGGCTGGAAGGCGCTGCGGGACCACCTGGCGCCCTGACGTTCAGGACCCGTCCGCACGCCTCAGGGCATCACCCAGCGGTCCGCCGCCGCCCGGATGTGCGAGCGCATGGCCGACTCCGCCAGCAAGGGGTCGCGCGCCGCGAGGCAGCGGTAGATCTGCTCATGCTCAGCCAGGGCCGCGTGCCAGGTCGGCTGGCCTTCCAGCCGCTCGCGCATGTGGCTGGCCAGCGGCCCGCGGCGCTCGTCGAACAGGCTGCCCACCAGCCGCACCAGCACCGAGTTGCCGGTCATCTCCGCGATGCGCACGTGGAACTCTCGGTCGTGCTCCAGCACATCGCGCCCGGCCGCGATGTCGGCGCGCATGGCGTCGATGCTCGCCTGCACACGGACCAGGCCGTCCGGCGTGGCGTGCACGCACGCCAGCACAATGACTGCTCCCTCCCACCGCGCCCCGCGCCCTGCATCAGTTTCGGCCGGGCTCTCGCCCATGGACGGGGGGCAGGGCGGAGCGCCGCAGCGCGCGGCTGCACACATACACGCCCGAGCCATGCGGATTTCCA
>NZ_BAAJYR010000835.1:0-770 GCF_057546605.1 Acidovorax sp. KPB24-03
CGGTGCCGGGCTTGGGCGCGTGGGCCCAGGCGCCCTGGCGGTCATCGAGCGCGTCGCGCTGCCACACCATGATGGCCAGCACCACCGCCGCCAGCGCGGCCCCGCACAGGCAGGCGGTGCGCCACGATCCGGTGGCCGCGGCGATCCCGGCCATGAAGACCGGCGCCGTGGCCCAGCCCAGGTTGCCCGAGATGCCGTGCACCGAAAAGCCGTGGCCCAGGCGCTGCGGCGACACGCGCTTGTTCAGGATGGTGAAGTCCACCGGATGGAAGGGCGCATTGCCCAGCCCCGCCAGCGCCGCCGCCAGCATCAGCCCCGCATAGCCCTGCGCCGTGCCGGCCACCAGGCCCGCCACGGCGAAGCTGGACAGCGCGAAGAACAGGATCGGGCGCGCGCCCACCCGGTCCACCAGAAAGCCCGACAGCGCCTGGCCCACGCCCGAGATCACGAAGAACACCGACACCAGCAGCCCCAGCTCCGAGTAGTTGAAGCCGAACTCCGCGATCAGGAACGGAAACAGCGGCGGCAGCAGCATGTGAAAGAAATGCGAGGAGCCGTGGGCCAGGCCGATGAGGCCGATGGTGCGGGCGTCCTGGCGCAGCGTGCCGGCGGGCGCTGCGGGGGTGGGGGGATGCGGTGGGAGGTCATGGCAGCGATCTTAGGCAGCGGCGCGGCGGCAGGTTGACGATAGACTGCCAACTTCTGTCGCGATCATGCCAAGCACCGCCCATTCCACTCCCGCTCCGGCCCCCAGCGCCGCACCGCGCCCG
>NZ_BAAJYR010000836.1:0-769 GCF_057546605.1 Acidovorax sp. KPB24-03
CGTCGCGGCCCCGGCGCCGGTCGCGGCCCCCGCGCCGCCTTCGCCGTCGCGCACGGCCACCGAGGTGGTGAGCCGCATGATGGACAACATCGCGCAGGACCAGCGGCTGCCCCCGCCCATCCAGCGGGCCGTGCAGAACCTGCGGCCCGCCATCAAGCAGCTGGTGCGGCACGACCGGCGGTTCTTCACCGACGACAAACACCCCGCGCGCCGCCTGCTGGACGAGCTGACGCAGCGCGCGCTGGACTTCGAATCCGATGCCGACCCCCGTTTCGACCGCTTCATGCGGCTCGTGGACGAGGCGGTGAGCCACCTGGCCACCAGCGAAAGCCAGGACGCCGACACCTTCGCCACCGTGCTGACCGCGCTCGAATCGGCCTGGGCGTCGCAGGAGCGCCAGTTGCGCGAGGCCCAGGAGGCCGAGCGGCAGGCCGCCCTGCGCGTGCAGCAGCGCGAGGCCCTGTCCAAGCGCATCGCGGCCGACATCCGCGCGCTGGCGGGGGCGGACCAGGTGCCCCGGGACATTCTCGATTTCGCCGCCGGCCCCTGGGCCGACGTGGTGGCGCTCGCGCAGATGGACGACCCCGGCAGTGCCGATGGCGACCCCGGCGGCTACCTTGCCCTGGTGCCCGAGCTGTTCTGGATCGCCCAGCCCGAGGTGGCCGCGGCCGAGCCCGAGCGGCTGGGCGGCACCGTCACGCGCATGCTCGGCACCGTGCGCCAGGGCCTGGACAGCGTGGGCCATGCCGAGGCCATGGCGGGCGCCGTG
>NZ_BAAJYR010000837.1:0-769 GCF_057546605.1 Acidovorax sp. KPB24-03
CGGCCGGCCGGGCCATGCTCTGCCGCATCTCGCCGCAGTGGCTGCAGCAGTGCGCGGCCGGTGCGCTGGCGGACGCGCCCCCGGCAGGACCTGCAGTCCTTGCTCGCCGCGGCGGCCTGATCCCGTTGCCGGGCGCGTTCAAGATCCCCGAGTCGGTGCTGGTGGTGGTCCACACCCCGGCGCTGGATGTGTTGCTGATCCACCGGGCGGGCGGTGGCGACCACTGGCAGTCGGTCACCGGCAGCAAGGACTGGCCCGAGGAGCCCTTCGAGGATGCGGCGGTGCGCGAAGTGCGCGAGGAAACCGGCATCGATGCCCGCGCCCCCGGCTGCGTGCTGACCGACTGGGCGCTGGAAAACGTCTACGACATCTGGCCGCAGTGGCTGCATCGCTACGCGCCGGGCGTGGTGCGCAACCGCGAGCGGCTGTTCGGCCTGTGCGTGCCCCAGGGCACGCCGGTGGTGCTGAGCCCGCGCGAGCATGTGGCGTGGCGCTGGCTGCCTTGGCGCGATGCGGCACTGGCCTGCTTTTCGCCCTCCAATGCCGAGGCGTGCCTGATGCTGCCCCGGTTCACGCCGCCCGCCTGACCGCGGCCTCCCGGCCAGCGCTACATCGGCCGCAGGCGCAGCACCGCCGCGAGATCGGCCGGTTCGGGCAGTGGCGAGGCGGGTGACGAAGGCGAGGCGGGCGTGGCGGCGGGCGTGCTGGCGGCGCCTGGACGTGCGCAGCACCAGCTCGCCCGGCTTTCTTTCGGTGGCTGGCCCAGCAC
>NZ_BAAJYR010000838.1:0-769 GCF_057546605.1 Acidovorax sp. KPB24-03
CGCACCGCACCTGGGGCGATGCGCGCATCGGCGGGCTCAGCGCCCGCCGCGACGGCGACCGGGCGTGATCGAGGTCACCCGCCACGACGGCGACCGCCTGCAGTACGGCCCCGCCCGCATGCGCTTCGATGCCGCCACCGGCGAGACGCTCGCGCTGATCGACCCCGATTCGCCCGCCCTGCGCACCTACCGCGTGCTCTATGGCCTGCACCTGGCGCGCTTCGCCGGGCCGGGCATGCGCTGGGGCCTGTTCGGCTTCGGTGTGCTGGGCAGCCTGATGATCGCCACCGGCATGGTGCTGTGGAGCGTCAAGCGCCGCCAGCAGGCGCAGCGCAAGGGCGCCGCCGCGCCGCCGCTGCGGCGCGGCGAGCGCCTGGTGGCCAGCCTCAACGTGGCCCTGCTGGGCGGCCTGCCGCTGGCCACCGGCGTGTTCCTGGCCTCCAACCGGCTGCTGCCGCTGGACCTGGAAGGCCGGGCCGATGCCGAGCTGTCGTGCTTCTTCGGCGCGTGGGGCCTGGCCCTGCTGATCGGCATCGTGCGACCGGACCGCTGGGGCTGGAGCGTGCTGCTGGGCCTGGCGGGCGCGGTGTTCGCCGCGCTGCCGGTGTTGAACGCCTTCACCACGCACACCCACCTGGGCGTGACGCTGCCGGCCGGCGAATGGGTGTGGGCCGGCATGGACCTGTCGTTCCTGGCCACCGGTGCCCTGCTGGGCTGGATGGCCTGGCGGCTGCGCCCCGCGCGCGGGGCGAAAGCGGCCGCCGCCCAG
>NZ_BAAJYR010000839.1:0-768 GCF_057546605.1 Acidovorax sp. KPB24-03
CTACCGCGCCGAAAGCTACCCCCGCTTCACCCACGGCCCGGCGCAGCGCACCGGGCAGATGCGCTCCTACGTGGAGCTGCCCGACGGATTCGACCCGCGCACCCGCGCCTGGCGCAGGAGATGCTGGCCGACCCGCGCCTGGCCGCCGGCGGGCCGCCCGCCTTGGTCGACGCCGCCCTCGCCCGGCTGCGCACGGGCGGCTACAACTACACGCTGGAGCCCGGCGTGTACGGCCAGCACACCGCCGACGCGTTCTGGTTCGATATCAAGGAAGGCTTTTGCGAACACATCGCCTCGGCCTTCGTCGTGCTGATGCGGGCGATGGACATCCCCGCGCGCATCGTCACCGGCTACCAGGGCGGCGAACGCAACGGGGTCGACGGCTACTGGACCGTGCGCCAGAGCGATGCGCACGCCTGGGCCGAGGTCTGGCTCGAAGGCCGCGGCTGGGTGCGCGTGGACCCGACCGGCGCCGTCTCGCCCGGCCGCATCGGCGCCTTCCAGCGCCTGCAGGCCCCGCGCGGCGTGTTCGGCAACGCCATGGACACCATGATCAGCCCCGGCATGGTGCAGCAGATGCGCGCCGTGTGGGAGGCCGTCAACAACGGCTGGAACCAGTGGGTGCTCAACTACACCCAGGGCCGCCAGCTCGACATGCTGAAAGCCCTGGGCATCGAATCGCCCAGCTGGGAAGACCTGGCCCGGGCCCTGGGCGGGCTGGCCGCGCTGGCCGCGCTCGTGGGCGCCGGCTGGACGCTGTGGGGAGCG
>NZ_BAAJYR010000840.1:0-767 GCF_057546605.1 Acidovorax sp. KPB24-03
GACGTCAGCGCGGCGGGCTCGGGCAGCGTGTCCGCCGTGGCGCCGGAGGCGCTGCCGCCGCAGCCGGCCAGCGGGGCAACCACTGTGCCCAGGGAGAGCCCGAACATCCACTGCAGGCTGGCGCGGCGCGTCGGCTCCGGGGTCGAGAAAGAATCGGTCATGGCGGGCCTTCAGGCGAATGCGATGGGATGGGGTCGGACCTGCACGGCGGTGGACGGAAACGCCCCGCAGGCGGACGAGCGGTTGTCGCCCCAGGCGAGCAGCCCGGTGCCGGTGCGCGCCAGCACATGGCCCGATCCGGCCGCCAGTTGCAGCACGCCGCGCAGCGCCGGCACCCGCAGCGGCCTGGCGGAAAAGGCCATGCCGTCCCGCGCGAGCTGCCCCATGCCGTTCCAGCCCCATGCGAACACATCGCCCTGGCGAGACAGCGCCACGGTGTAGAACATGCCCGCATCCACCTGCGCCACGGCGAAGCCAGTGCGCACCCGCACGGGCCGGGCGACATAGCGCGCATCGCCGCCGCCCGCCTGCCCGTACTGGTTGGAGCCCCAGGCCCACAGCCCGCCTTGCGCGTCCACCGCGAAGCTGTGCGTGTCGCCCGCGGCCACCTGCACGATGCGCCCGGGCAGGTCCACCCGCACCGGCACGGCGGATTCCTTCAGTGCCCCGTTGCCCAGTTGGCCGGCCGCGTTGGCCCCCCAGGCCCAGACGCGGCCAGCCCGGTCCAGCGCCAGCACGTGCGCATGGCCGGGCGCCAGGTGCGCGAT
>NZ_BAAJYR010000841.1:0-766 GCF_057546605.1 Acidovorax sp. KPB24-03
CAAGCTCGGCGGCGCGCCGCAACTGGTCACCGAACGCGGCCAGGGCTTTCGCCTGCTGCTGCCCGAGGTGCCGGGCTGATGGGCCCGCCAGGCCCGCCAGGCCCGGCGATGGCGCCCGGCGGCATCGACCCGCTGCCTGCACCGGACACGCCGCCCACGCCGGCCCCGCCGGCGCGCGGTCTGTCCGCATGGGCGCTGGCGCTGGCCCAGTGGCCCATGGCCACGCGCATCGCGTTGCTCGCACTGGTCCCCATGCTGCTCCTGGTGGCCTCCGGGGGCCTGTGGCTGCGCGGGCAGATGCACCAGAGCCTGCTGGGGGGCTTCGAGCAGGTGCTGCGCGAGAAGGCCCAGCGCGTGGGCGTGCGGCTGCAGCAGGGTCCCAATGGCGAACTGCGCGAAGCCACCGGGGGGGCGGACGAATTCAGCGCCATCTACGCCGGGTGGTACTGGCGCGCCCAGGCGGGTGGCCAGGTGCTGCGTTCGCGCTCGCTGTGGGACATGGACCGCCTGCCCACCGCCCCCGAGCCTGTGCGGGGCTCGGCCCTGCTGCACCTGGCGACCGGGCCGCTGCAGGAGCCGCTGCTGTCGCTGACGCTGCCGATCCCCCTGGGCCAGCCGCCCACCCCGGTGGCGCTCACGGTCTACGGCCCCGCCGCCCAGTTGCAGACCAGCATGCGCCAGATCGACCACACCCTGGTGGTGGCCGGGCTGGTGCTGATGGTGCTCGCCGGGGGGGCTGGCCTGGCTGCAGGTGCGGGTGGGGCTG
>NZ_BAAJYR010000842.1:0-765 GCF_057546605.1 Acidovorax sp. KPB24-03
TCGGCCCGCTCACCGGCATGACCATGCCCGAACTGCTGGAGTTCACGCGCATGACGGGCGACCTGGTGAAGGCCATCCGCGCCTGCCCGCAGCCGGTGCTGGGCGCCATCGACGGCATCTGCGCCGGCGCCGGCGCCATGGTGGCGCTGGCCTGCGACCTGCGCTACGGCACGCCCGCCGCACGCACCGCGTTCCTGTTCACCCGCGTGGGCCTGGCCGGCGCCGACATGGGCGCCTGCGCGCTGCTGCCGCGCATGATCGGGCAGGGCCGCGCCTCCGAGCTGCTGTTCACCGGCCGCGCGATGACGGCGCAGGAAGGGCTGGCCTGGGGCTTCTTCAACGGCCTGCACGAATCGGCCGACCTGCTCGCCCACGTGCAGGCCGCGGCCCGCTCGCTGGCCGAGGGCCCCACCTTCGCGCACGGCATGACCAAGACCATGCTGGGCCAGGAGTGGAGCATGACCATCGACCAGGCCATCGAGGCCGAGGCCCAGGCGCAGGCCATCTGCATGCAGACGCAGGACTTCCGCCGCGCCTACGAGGCGTTCGCGGCCAAGCAGAAACCCGTGTTCGCGGGGGATTGAGGCCATGCACGCCGCCACGCCCCCCGCGCCCGCCGCCCCGTCCACGGCGCACCTCGCCCTGCCGTTCTTCGGCGAAGCCCACCGGGCATTGGTGGATGGCCTCGTGCCCTGGGCCGCCGCGCAGGCGGTGGACGAATCCGACGACCGCGCCGCCTGCCGCGAGTGGGGTGCGCCGCCTGGG
>NZ_BAAJYR010000843.1:0-761 GCF_057546605.1 Acidovorax sp. KPB24-03
CGCGGTTCAGCCGGTCCGCCAACGGCCGGCAGATGGTGCCCGGGGGCGAATGGCTGCGGCAGCTGGCGCAGGACGAGCCGCCCGGGCGCGCGGCGCTGTTCACCTGCTTTTATTCCAACTGCGACAACGCGGTGTACCCGGCCGCCACGGCCACGCTGGACGGCGCGGACAACCGCCTTCGCGAGGGCCTGGCGCACGTGCAGATGGCGTTCCATCCGCCGGTGGTGCGGGAGTGCCTGGACCTCATCGCGGCGCCGTAGGCCGCAGGGCATGCCGCCTGCTTCTACGCCGCGGCCGCCGCGGAGCGCCGCGCGTTGAAGTCGTCCGATCCCACGCCCATGTCCTTGCCGTACTGCGGCGACACATAGGCCACGTTGACCCCGGCCAGCAGCCGCTTGAGCTGCTTCACGGCGGCCACGTTGCCGCTGCTGAAATCGTCGGGCAGCGTGAGCCGGTCCTGGTAGGCCAGCTGGAAGGCCCGCTTGTCGTCCGTCGAGCCGTTTTGCGCGGCCTTGAATGCCAGGGCGATTTCCCGCAGGCCCGCATCGGCGGATTCGGGCGTGCCAAAGCCCGCGCGCAGCGCCGCCCGGCCTTCTTCGGTGGAGAGGGCCATCACATCGACCGGCACCGGTTTGGCCGCTGGCGCCGGCGTGGCGGAGACCGGGTGCAGCGCCGGTTTCGCGGCTGGGTGCTTTGGCGGGCGGGGCTTGAGGTGCGCCTTGGGTGGTGGAGGCGGGGGCGGCGGCGGAGCGGCGGCGGCT
>NZ_BAAJYR010000844.1:0-758 GCF_057546605.1 Acidovorax sp. KPB24-03
TGCGGGCTCGCTGCGCCTGGCAGCGGCATGGCAGCAGGAAGACGGCAGCTGCCGAATCGGCGTGCTGCAGGCCCGGCCCGGCCAGGACGCACCGCTGCGCGCAACGCACACCCTGGACATTCCCACCCGTGCCCACGGCCTGTGCCCCCTGCCGGACGGCAGCATCGTGGCGGCGTCGCGCCGGCCCGGCGACTGGCTGGTGCGCTGGTGGCCAGGCACCCCGCGCGAATCCGTCTGGCAGTGGACGGACGGCACCCGCTCGTTCAACGGCCACGTGATCGCATCGCCGGACGGACGCCTGCTCTACACCACCGAGACCGATGCCGACACCGGCCAGAGCCTCGTGGTGCAGCGCAGCGCCGAGCGGCTGGAGGCGGTGAGCGAATGGCCCACCCAGGGCATCGACGCGCACGAACTCCTCTGGGACCGCCACACGCTCGCCGATGGCGCGCCCACCTTGATCGTCGCCAATGGCGGCGTGCCCACCGCACCGGAGACCGGCCGCGTGAAACGCGCGCTCGAGACCATGGACTCGTCCGTCGTGCGGCTGCATGGCCGCACTGGCGACGTGCTGGGCCAATGGCGGCTGGGCGACCGGCGGCTGAGCCTTCGGCACCTGGCCTGGAGCGCCGATGGCCGAGTGCTGGGCGTCGCCCTGCAAGCCGAGCACGACGGCCAGCCGGACCGGGAGGCGGCCCCCGTGCTGGCGCTCTTCGATGGCAAGGCGCTGCGGGCCGCCGCGCCCGTCCCCGCGCAGG
>NZ_BAAJYR010000845.1:0-757 GCF_057546605.1 Acidovorax sp. KPB24-03
GGCGCGTTCGCTGTCCCACTGCACGCGGGCACGCACGGTGTCGCCCTCGGCCTGCAGCTGCACTTCGGCCTGCCGCACGCCCGCCGGCGTGCCGGGCCCTTCGCTTGTCTGCGCGCGGCCGGCGCCCTGGCCCTGGCCGCTGCTGTGCACCACCGTCGTGGCGGGCGCGGCACTGCCGGCCAGCACGCGGATGTCGCCGCTGGCGCGCCGCACGCTGGCACTGGCGCGCAGGGTGTCGCCCGCATCCACGTCCCAGTCGCCGTCGAACACGAGGTTGCCCGCCAGGCCCAGCCGCTGCAGGGCTTCCTGGCCTTGCGGGCCGAACGCTTCGGTCCACGCCATGGGCAACCCCTGCAGGCGGCCCTGCGTGCGCAAGGCGATGGCGCCATTGGCGGCCTGGGCAAAGCGAACGGGCTCCCAGTGCAGCGTGACCTGCCCCGGCGCCGGGCCGGAGACGGTGGCTTGGCCGCCCGAGGTCTCCACCTGCAGGCTGGGCGACTGGCGCAGAGCAACGGACAGCGGCTGGTTGAACTGCACCGTCCAGGGGCCGGGCAGTTGCTTGTCGCGGGCCTGCGCACGCAACTCGGTGATCTGCGCGTTCCATTGCCCGGGGGCGGCCGTGCCCGCGGTGCCGCGCAGGCGCAGGTCCAGTCGGCGCCGGTCCACGCGTGCCTCGCCGTCCAGCGACAGCGTGGACTGGGGCAATCCGCCGGCCAGTTCGGCGCGCACCGCCGTGAGCCGTACGGCCATGGGCGCG
>NZ_BAAJYR010000846.1:0-757 GCF_057546605.1 Acidovorax sp. KPB24-03
CGCGTGCCGCGGTTCACGCCGAGGCTGCGGGCGCGGACAGGACGGGGGCCGCACGCCCCGCGCTGCATGCCAGCCAGATCCTGGGCGCGGGCGTGAAGGGCGAGGTCGCGCTGGACCACATCAAGCTCGTCTCGCTGGGCGCCGCGCTCTGGTCCGACGCGGCGGCCGAAGGCGCCAACGTGCTCTTCGCCGACCCGGACACGCAGACCGTGACGGTGCTGGAACGCCAATGGCCGCGCGGCGAAGGTGCCAGCGGCCCCGCGCAGGCCCTCGCCGGACGGCGCGTGGCGGGGTTTCCGCTGCGGCAGATCGCGACCGGGCAGGTCATCACCAAGACCGCCACGCGCCGCGCCAACGGCCTCATCGACATCACCGCCGGGGCGCGCCAGACCGGCGTGATGCCGCTCTCGCCCGCGGCCTGGGACGAGCTGGCCCCGCCCTTGCGCCAAACCAGCGTGCAAGCGCTGCGCGAGCGCCTGCGCGCCGCGCTGCCCGATTTCGTGCAGCCGCGCCAGGCCGCCACAGGCGCGGCCAGCGGGGCATCGGGCGCGCTGCATGTGGTGGCGCTGGAAGGCGGCATGCAGGTGCAGGACTGCGAGTGGGATGCGGCCGAGCAGGTGCTGCATGCGCGCATCGTGGACGCGCAGCACGAGGACGCCGGGCCTGCACTGCGCCTTGCGCTGCCGCACCGTGCGGCCGCGCCGGGCGCCGTGGACGCGCTGGCCCGCGCGCTGGCGGGCGAATGGGGGGCCGCTGC
>NZ_BAAJYR010000847.1:0-755 GCF_057546605.1 Acidovorax sp. KPB24-03
CCGCCATTGCGCCCGCGTGCGCACCGGCGGCGACTGCCAGCGCAGCCACTGGTCGATGCCGTTCACGTTGCGCCGGGTCCAGGCCACGACCACCGGGCCTTCGTCGGGCTCGGCGCTGCTGCGGCGCGTCATGCGCAGCACCTGGCCGTCCCAGTCGAGCGGCTCGGTCTGGTCGATGGCCTGCAGCGCATCCAGGTCGGTGCCCCACTGGGCGAGCGCCGCCTGGATGACGAGCAGGCCGTCGGCCCGCTCCCGCGTCTGCTCCTGCGCGCGCACCATGCCGTCGAGCCCGCGCCAGCTCATGATCGCCAGGATCGCCATGATGGCGATGGCCACGAGCAGCTCGATCAGCGTGAAGCCGCGCGAAAGCCGGTTCGGGCGGCGCATGTCAGTACCTCCCCACGATGGTGGACAGGCGCAGCACGGAGTTCTGCCCGTCGGACACCTGGGCATCGACCCGGCGGAACTGCGGGTTGGGCGTGGGCCGCACGACCAGCGTGACGTCGTAGCGGCGCCCGGCCTGCTCGCAGGCCAGCGTGCTGTCGCCGATGGCCGGCATCTGGCGCGACAGGCGCACCTTCACGAGTTCGTTCTCGGCGCACAGGTGGGCGAGCAGCACGTCGGTCTGCCGCGCGGCATTGCGCGTGAGGGCCGACGTGGCCTGCAGCCCCGCCATGAGCGCGATCGCCACGATGGCCAGCGCCACCATCACCTCGACCAGCGTGAAGCCGCGCTCGCGCGGCCGGCGCGGCCCG
>NZ_BAAJYR010000848.1:0-755 GCF_057546605.1 Acidovorax sp. KPB24-03
CGCACGGCGCTGGCCGCGGCCGAGGCCGGCGTGGTGTCGGCGCGCGAGCAGCTCGCCAGCAACCAGTCGCTCACCCAGGGCATCTCGGTGGACCAGAACCCCAACGTGCTGGCCGCCGCCGGCAAGGTGCGCGAGGCCTACCTGGCCGCCCGCCGCACCGACCTGCCCGCCCCCCGTGGACGGCTACGTGGCGCGCCGCACCGTGCAGCTGGGCCAGCGCGTGGCCGCCGGCACGCCGCTCATGACCGTGGTGCCGCTCAACCAGGTGTGGGTGGATGCGAACTTCAAGGAAAACCAGCTGCGCAACCTGCGCCTGGGCCAGCCCGCCAAGCTCACGGCCGACCTGTACGGCAAGAAGGTGGAATACACCGGCACCATCGCCGGCATGGGCGTGGGCACGGGCTCGGCCTTCGCGCTGCTGCCCGCGCAGAACGCCACCGGCAACTGGATCAAGGTGGTGCAGCGCGTACCGGTGCGCATCGCGATCGATGCCGAGCAATTGCGCACCCACCCGCTGCGCGTGGGGCTGTCCATGGACGTGAAGGTGGACACGCAGGACCGCAGCGGCCACCTGCTGGCCGACGCGCCGCGCACCCAGGCCGTGGCGCAGACCGCGGTGTACGACGACCTGGACAAGGGCGCCGGCGCCGACGTGGCCCGCATCATCGCGGCCAACGCCGGCCCGGGCTACAAGCCCACGCTGGCCGCCGCGCCGGCCAAGGGGGCGTCGCAGGTCGCCATGGGCGCCGGCCACG
>NZ_BAAJYR010000849.1:0-754 GCF_057546605.1 Acidovorax sp. KPB24-03
CACGCCCAGCCAGCTGGGCAGGTGGGCCAGGGGCGCCAGCGCGGCGATCACGTCCTGCCGATGGCTGCGCACCTCCAGGCCCAGCGCGCCCTGGCCGGCGGCGGGCAGCATCTCGGCGGGCTCGAACGTGGCGCGGATGCGGTCGTCCAGGCCCAGGCGCTTCAGGCCCGCAGCGGCGAGCACGATGGCGTCATACAGCCCCTCATCGAGCTTGCGCAGGCGGGTGTCGAGGTTGCCGCGCAGCGGCTCGATCTTCAGGTCGGGCCGCAGGGCCTGCAGCAGCACCTGGCGGCGCAGGCTGGAGGTGCCCACCACCGCGCCCTGGGGCAGGTCGGACAGGCGCGCGAAGCGGTTCGAGACGAAGGCATCGCGCGGGTCCTCGCGCTCCATCACGGCGGCCAGGTGAAAGCCGTCGGGCAGCTCCATCGGCACGTCTTTCAGCGAATGCACGGCGATGTGCGCGCGGCCTTCCTCCAGCGCCACTTCCAGTTCCTTCACGAACAGGCCCTTGCCGCCCACCTTGCTGAGCGTGCGGTCCAGGATCTGGTCGCCCTTGGTGGTCATGCCGAGCAGCGTCACGGTGTGGCCGCGTGCCTGCAGCAGGGCGCGCACATGCTCGGCCTGCCACAGGGCCAGGCGGCTTTCGCGGGTGGCGATCACGAAGGGGAAATGGGTGGGGGTTTCGAAGGGGTTCATCGCGGTAGGAGGGCCGCCGGGCACGGGCGCAAGGCCGGGGGGTGCGCGGGGCGGGTGC
>NZ_BAAJYR010000850.1:0-752 GCF_057546605.1 Acidovorax sp. KPB24-03
GCTGGGCAGCGGCCGGGCCCGGCCACCGCCAGGCCCAGAACCGCCGCCACGGTGGCGGCGAGCGCATGGCGGCGCGAGGCATGCCGGTGCGGTTCGGGGCGAGGCTGGGGGTGGAAAAAGGGGTTCATGTCGTCTCCTGTGTGGTTATGGAAAAAGCGATGCAGGACCGCGGGCCTGGCGCATGGCCGGGTGCGGCATTCGAAAGGCGTTACCCGGGCGGTCCCGCCAGGTGAGCGGCCAGCGCGGCAGGCACCTCGACGGGCAGGTCGAGCAGCAGGAACGACAGCGCCTTGCCGTGGCTGTCGAGGTTGAGCGCATCGTTCACGCCGCCGTCCAGCACGTCGTCGATGACGAAGTTCATGGCATGCAGGTTCGGCAGCAGGTAGCGCGCGACGCGGCTGGGCCGGCGCAGCGCGAACTGGCGCGCCACGGCGGCCTCGGTGACCTGCGCGGTCAGCACCTCCCACAGCGCGGGATGCCAGGCGATCACGCTGATGTTGGAGCGGTTGCCTTTGTCGCCCGTGCGGCTGTGCGCCAGGCGGTACAGGGGCACGGTCAAGGGCGCGGCGGTGGCGGAGGCCGAAGCGGACGATGGCGCGGCAGCCGATGCGGGGATCGAAGGGGCGGCGGTGGTCATGGGCGTGTTCCTCAAAGGCTTGGCGTCAATCCAGCATCACGTGGCCCACGGCCACGGACTCGCGCGGCACCAGGCACGACACCGTGCCCAGGCGCGGCCGCATCGCGGTGCGCAC
>NZ_BAAJYR010000851.1:0-752 GCF_057546605.1 Acidovorax sp. KPB24-03
GACGCCCGAGCTGCTGCGGCGCGAGCGCCACCTGAGCGCCCTGATCTGCGAGGAACTGCGCCGCGCCGCCGCCCTGCGGCTGGGCGTGGACCTGCCGCGCGACAAGCGCCTGCTGCACCTGTGCGAGGCCGTGCTGGCCGACCCCACGCGCCACGAGGCCCTGGAGGACTGGGCGCGCGACACCGGGGCCAGCCCGCGCACCGTGGCGCGGCTGTTCCGCGCCGAGCTGGGCAGCACCTTCACGCAGTGGCGCCAGCAGGTGATCCTGGCCAAGGCGGTGGCGCTGGCTGCCGAGCGCCTGCCCGTGGGGCAGATCGCGGCCGAACTGGGCTACAGCGCCAGCGCCTTCAGCGCCATGGTGCGGCGGGCGGTGGGCATGCCCCCGGCCCGCTTTCTGGGCCTGCAGTCGCCCGCGGGCCTGGGCCCGGGGTAGCGCCAGCGCGCGATCGATCAGCCCACGGGGCCGCGCGAGCGGCGGCGTGCGCGAATGCCAGGCCGCCTACGCCGTGGGGCGCCACCTGGCCGCCGGCATCGCCATCGGCCTGCTGCACGGCGACATCGCCCCGCCCGGCGCCGTGCCGGCGGCGGACCTGGGCGAGCTGCTGGGCGCGGTGGCCGCCTGCCTGCTGGACTGAAGGCGCCCGGGCAGGCGGTGAAGGGGGCGTTCGCAGCCTTTTCGAACCTTTCAGGCCGCACGCCGGGAGATTGATTGCCCTGTTAGCTATGAAAATAGTAGCAAATGCCCTGGCCGG
>NZ_BAAJYR010000852.1:0-751 GCF_057546605.1 Acidovorax sp. KPB24-03
CCCCGCCCGGCCGGCCTGGGTGCCGCCGCTCTCCCCGCTGGCGCCTGGCGCGGCACCCGCCCCAGCGGCATCCGACGACCTGGAGTTCTTCAACGGCCTGGGCGGATTCGCCCTGGACGGGCGGGAGTATGTCGTGCGGCTGGGCGCAGGCCAGGCCACCCCGGCGCCCTGGATCAACGTCATCGCCAACCCGGGGTTCGGGTTCCAGGTGTCCGAGCGCGGCAGCACCTGCACCTGGTGCACCAACAGCCGCGAGAACCAGCTGACCCCGTGGTCCAACGACCCGGTGAGCGATCCGTCGGGAGAAGCGATCTACGTGCACGACGAAGCCACGGGCGAAGCGTGGACCGCCACGGCGCAGCCGCTGGGCGACGATGGCCTGTACGAAGCGCGCCATGGCCACGGCTACAGCCGGTTCGCGCACGCGGCGCGCGGCCTGGGGCTGGAGTTGCTGCAGTACGTGCCCGGCGAGGACCCCGTCAAGATCTCGCGCCTCACCCTGCGCAACACCTCGGGCAAGGCCCGGCGCCTGACCGTCACGGCCTATGCCGAATGGGTGCTGGGCACCTCGCGCGGCGCGTCGGCGCCGTTCATCGTGACCGCGGTGGATGCCGGCAGCGGCGCCCTGCTCGCCCACAAGCCCTGGGACATGGCGTTTGCCGGCCGGGTGGCCTTCGCGGACCTGCGCGGGCAGCAGACGGCGTGGACGGCCGACCGCACGGAGTTCCTGGGCCGCCACGGCGGGCCCGGG
>NZ_BAAJYR010000853.1:0-748 GCF_057546605.1 Acidovorax sp. KPB24-03
CGTCGGCCCGGCCCCGCACATGCAGGTGGCGGTAGTGGCCCTCCAGCGCCACCTCGCTCTCGTAGCCCGGGCCGGCGCCGGCGCCCGGCCCGCCATGCGCCGCTGGGCCACGGTGGCATGGCCGGCGATGCCTTCGAGCGCGGTGGGCGCGGGGGTGAACCGCAGGTCCAGATCGCCCTGCTTGGCCGTGAACTCGCACAGCTCGCGCACGGCCACGGTGTACATCAGGCCGTGCCCTTGCAGGGGTCCGGCGCCGACCCCTGGGCCGCCTCCCGAGAAAGGTCGGCATCCTCCAGGCCGGCGAGCCCCTCGCCCAGCAGCCCCTGCGCCGGCTCGCCCTCGCTGCGCAGCGGCGTGGCCTTGCACAGCGCCATCCAGACGGCGAACGGCAGGCTGCAGCCCGCGTGGCGGGCGGGGCGCAGCAGCTCGAACCGGCCGTGGTCGATCTCGCCGTGCAGCACCCACACGCCGAACGGCTCGGGAATCTCCTCGGGCGCGGCCACGCTGGCCGGGAACACGTAGTAACACTCCTCGCACAGCCACTGGTAGGCCTGCCGCTTGGCGCCGTGCCGCAGGTCGGACAGCAGGTCGGCGCGGCTGGCCTTCACCTCGTGCACCATGGGCTGCAGATAGGCGGGCACGGTGGTGTTGCGCACCGAGAACAGATCGGGCCGCGCCATGCGCCAGACCTGGGCGGCGGCGCGGGCCGGGGGCGCATCGGCCTCGTCGGCCCAAAGCCGTCCCGGTG
>NZ_BAAJYR010000854.1:0-745 GCF_057546605.1 Acidovorax sp. KPB24-03
GCCCACTCCCCGCGCTCAGAGCATCAGCACCACGAGCAGGCACACCACCCACGCCGCCAGGGGCGCCAGGCCCTGCCCCAGCCGCCGCGCGCGCCGGTAGAGGTAGGCGGGCGCCAGCCACACCCAGCCGCGAAAGCCCGCGGTGTCGTGCCCGGCGCGCCACAGCCAGCGCTCGTCCACGAAGGCCAGCAGCACGTTGAACGCCACCGTCAGGAAGAAGAACGCCCCCGACTGCACGGCCCGCTGCGACACGTACGGATCGCGGTACACGAGGTAGGCCACGAAACCCTCCAGCGACACGCCCATCACCGGTGCGCAGGCCAGCAGCCAGGCCAGCGTGTTGTTCACGCTGCCGGCCCAGGGATCGGCGGGCACGTGCAAGCCCAGGTGGGGGCATAGGTGCGGCCGGAACTCCGAATGCTCCACCGGTACCCAGCACGGCAGGCCCGGGCGCCAGATGCGCTGGCCCGGGGGCAGGCGCCGGGCATCGATCAGGCGCACGATCTCGTCGTCGGGCACCGGGCCGCGGCACTCGCCCTGCGCCTCGTAGAACCAACGGGCGTCCTCGCCCAGGTGGATGTCGACTTCCATGGCATTCATCGCAGCCACTCCCCTTTGCGCAGGGTGGCGGAAGCCCGCTCGGCCGGATGGAGGACGGTGGGATCGGCCGGCGGCACCCGCGTGACGGGCCGCGCCGCCGCGAGCCGGTGGTGCACGGCGCCGGCGGCGGGCAGGGGGACGGTAG
>NZ_BAAJYR010000855.1:0-744 GCF_057546605.1 Acidovorax sp. KPB24-03
GGCACGGTTTTCCGACCAGCTGCGGTCGCTGGACAGCGTGGACGCCGTCTGCCTGGCCGCGGCCGAAACCCTGGGCCGCACCCTGAAGGTCAGCCGCGCGGGCTATGGCGCGGTGGATGCCGCCGCGCAGGCCGTGCACGTGCACCACGACTGGATGGCGCCCGGCTGCGATCCGCTCGCGCCGGTGCTGCACCTGCCCGATTTCGGCGGCTTCCTGGACGACCTGGCGCGCGACGAATCCGTGTGCGTGGCCGACGTGCGCGGCGACGCCCGCACCCGCGATCGGGCCCCGGCGCTGGAGGGCCTGTGCGCCCGCGCCTTCATGAACATGCCGGTGGTGGAGCACGGCCAGCTGGTGGCCATGCTGTTCGCCCACCACGAGCACGTGCGCGAGTGGACGGGCGAGGAGATCGCCTTCATGCGCGAGGTGGCCGCACGCACGCGCACCGCCGCCGAGCGCGCACGCACCGAGGCCCAGCTGCGCGAGGTCAACGAGTCGCTGGAGCAGGCGGTGGCACAGCGCACGCACGAGCTGATGGAGGTCGAGGCCAAGTACCGCCAGGCGCAGAAGATAGAGGCCAATCGGCCAGCTGACCGGCGCATCGCGCACGACTTCAACAACCTGCTGGGCGCCATGAGCGCCAGCCTGCAGGTGCTGGAAAAGCGCATCGCGCTGCAGAAGTTCGACAACGCCGAGCGCTACATCGCATGGCGCAGGCCTCGGTGCGCCGCGCGCGTCCCTCC
>NZ_BAAJYR010000856.1:0-743 GCF_057546605.1 Acidovorax sp. KPB24-03
TCGATGGTCTTGCGCCGGTCGCGGCCGACCCACTTGTCCTCGTCGTTCTCCACTTCGGTGAGCTGGTCCTTTTGCGCATGCAGCCACAGCTGCTCGGCCCCGGCCTTGTCCTCAAAGCGGATGGCGTTGGCATCGCCCGCGCCGTTCTTCAGTCCGTCGCCGAAGGCCCCGCCCTTGCTCGACTTGGTCTTGATGCCCGACTGCGTGGCGTTGGCCGGCAGCGCCCACGGCGGCATGTTGTCGGCGTTGTACACGCAGCCGGTGATGAGGGGATAGTCCGGGTCGCCATTGAGGAAGTCGACCACGACTTCCATGTTGATGCGCGGGATGAACATGGCCCCGAAGCCGGAGCCGGCCCAGCTGCTGGAGACCCGCACCCAGCAGCTGGAGTTCTCGTTCATGGCACCCACCCGGTCCCAGTGGAACTGCACCTTGACGCGCCCGTACTGGTCGGGCCAGATCTCCTCGCCCGGCGGGCCGACCACCACGGCGGTCTGCGGGCCGGTGGTTCTTGGGCTTCGGGGTGGTGCGCGCGGGCGTGTAGGGCAGGCTGGTCGGCTGGGCCTGCAGGGTGAACTTCTGGAACGAGCCCTCCTCCTGCGGCGTGCCCTTGGTGCCCGGCGCCACGGCGCTGACCTGGGGGTTTTCCTTGAAGTGGTACTCCAGCCCGGTGAGCAGGTATTGCTGGTTCTGGTCCTCGCGCGGGTGGTTCTCCAGGGTGAAGGTGTAGCCGGGCGCCAGCG
>NZ_BAAJYR010000857.1:0-743 GCF_057546605.1 Acidovorax sp. KPB24-03
GGCGGCTCGTAGTCGGCCATGGCGCCCGAGAAGTACCACAGCGATTTGGGCATCTGGCTGGCCGGCCACGACTCCCACTGCAGCAGGTGGGTGAAGTCCACCTGCCCATCCAGCGGGTTCATGTAGGTGGCGCCGATCACCGTGTCGGTGGGGTTCTTGAGGGGAATGTCCCAGCCCAGATCGGTGGTGCTGCGGTTCAGCCAGACCTGCATGGTCTGCGTCTGCACGGTGGGCACCTTCTCGACCATCGCGCGCCATTCGGGACGCGCGGCCAGCAACTCCTTGCACAGGTAGGGCACGGCGCCCACCGCGATGGCCAGCACCACCTGGTCGAAATCTTCGCCGGCCTTCAGGGTCTTCTGGCCCACGTTCTTCCAGGGCGTCCAGTACGACTCCAGGTCGATGTCCTGCTCGCGCAGCGCATCGCCTTCCACCAACTGGTCGTAGCAGGGCCCGGACGGCCACGCTGGCAGGCCTTCGATCGGCACGAGCGGTTCGTAGGGCGCATCCGGCTTCACCAGGGTGGCCTGCACGCCCATCTGCACGGCAGCCACCGACTGGCCGTCCGCCGACAGCGCGGATGTTTCGTACTTGTGAAGAACTCGAACTGCACGCCGCGCTGCGCAGCACCAGGTACCAGCGGCGCGATCACCGTCTCGCCCGTGCCCGCCAGCGAACAGCCAGGCGAATGCACCCATGTATGCATAGCTGCGCAGCGACCAAATGCAGGTAGGGCGCTGCCG
>NZ_BAAJYR010000858.1:0-743 GCF_057546605.1 Acidovorax sp. KPB24-03
CCGTCCTCGCCCACGGCCAGGCCGTGCAGGCACGCCGGATCGAAGACGGCGGCCAGCGGCTCCGCAGAGAATGCCGCCAGGTCGTGGCCGCCGAACGGGGCGCCGAAGGGGTAGGCCACCCGGTCCTCGCCGCCCGTGCGCAGGCCATAGCCGCCGGTGAACAGCGCCACCTGTGCGCCGAGCGAGCCGCCGACGTCCAGGCCGGGTCCGGCTGCCCCCGCCTCGGCCGGATCGGCACCGCCGCCCCACAGCAGCCCGTCCACCTGCAGGTCGCCGGTGATGACCACCGGCAGGTTTTCCAACACCGCATGCCCCCAGTGCGCATCACCGCACACCACCAGGGCCGGGGCGGGGGGGCGGTGACGGCGCCCGCCACGTGCAGGTCGCCGTGCACCAGCAGCAGTGCGGGCGCGGGGGCGCCGGCAGGCAGGGCAAAGGCATCCGCCCACGTGCCGGGCGGCCAGGGCGCTGTCCCCATCCCAGGCCAGTTCGGGCAGCGACAGAGGGCCCTCCACGCAGTACACCCGGCTGGCGTCCGCGAGCGGCGGGGCCGTGCCGCGCGCCCTGGCCAATGCCTCGCGCCAGCCGCCGGGCCAACGCGCGTGTGCTTGCGCGAGCGGGAGCCACGTGATGGAGGGCGGGGTCATGGACAGGGGGGGTGGGTTGCGCGGACCGCTCCCAAGGGCGGGGGCCGGTGCCGGCGATCGTACAAGAGCGCCATTCCGGTGTCCGGCATGGCGTGA
>NZ_BAAJYR010000859.1:0-739 GCF_057546605.1 Acidovorax sp. KPB24-03
CTCGTGCGCCGCATCGGCCACGAAGTGCTGCGTGCGCCCTCGAAAGCCCGCTGCACCCGCCGCGAACAGCAGGTTCAGCTCGTACCACCAGCCGGCTGCACCCTCGGCGGGCAGCGCATCGCCGTCGACGGGCGACAGGTCGTCCGCCTGGCGCTGCGCCACCTCGCGGCGCACGCGCTCCACCGGCGCGAGCGAGCCGCTCACCACCCACCATACGGCCAGCGCCAGCAGCGGCGCCATGAGCGCGATGGGCCCGGCCGTGCGCAGGGCCAGGTCGCGCGCCATCGCCTTGCGAACGGCCATGTCCTGCGCCACCTGAATGACCTGGGAGCGCGTCTGCACCGAAAACACGCGGTAGGTGGTGCCGTGCGCCTTCACCTTGGAAAAGCCCAGCACCGCGCGCTGCGGCAGGGCAGCGCCCACGGCGGACTCGAACACGCGCAAGCCTTCGGCCGACCAGACCTGCACGACGAACTCGTAGTTCTCGTCGTCGTGCACCAGCGGTCCGGGCGCGTTGGCCGGCACCTCCGGCAGGCCGGGCCGCAGGGCCATCGCCATCTGCTCCATGTGGTAGTCGAAGATCTCGTCGGCCTCGGACAGCGCCGAGCGGTACGACAAAAGGATCTGCAGCAGCGCCGTGCACACGATCGCCGCCAGCAGGAACCACAGCAGCCGCGCGCGCAGCGAATGCGCCGGTGCGCCCGTGCGCGGCGCCGGCCCGCCGGGGCCCGGGGGGCTG
>NZ_BAAJYR010000860.1:0-732 GCF_057546605.1 Acidovorax sp. KPB24-03
GCAGCGCGTGGGCCTGGCCAGGGCGCTGGCGTCGGACCCGTCCATCCTGCTGATGGACGAGGCGTTCTCCGCGCTGGACCCGATCATCCGCACCGAGATGCAGAGCGAGCTGCTGCGCCTGCAGCAGATCCAGCGCCGCACCATCGTCTTCATCTCGCACGACCTGGACGAGGCGATGCGCATCGGCGACCGCATCGCCATCATGAAGGACGGCTACGTGGTGCAGGTGGGCACGCCCGACGAGATCCTGCGCAACCCCGCCAACGACTACGTGCGCAGCTTCGTGCGCGGCGTGGACGCGGCGGCGGTCTTCAAGGCCGGCGACATCGCCCGGCGCCCGCTCACCGTGGTGTCGGAGCAGCGCGACCGGGGCTCGCGCGCCGCGCTGCAGCAGCTGGAGGAGCAGGACCGCGACTTCGCCTACGTGGTGAGCCCGGCGCGGATGTACCTGGGCACGGTGTCGGCCGACTCGCTGCGCGCCGCGCTGCAGGGCCACGTGGGCCCGCTGGGCCTGCAGCACGCCTATCTGGACGGCGTGGTGCCCATTCCAGTGGATGCGCCGGTGGCGGACCTGTTCGGCCAGGTGGCGCAGGCGCCCTGCCCGCTGCCGGTGGTGGAGGACGGCGGCCGCTTCCGCGGCGCGATCAGCAAGACCACCCTGCTGCGCTTTCTCGACCGCGACACGCCGCCCGTGCCGCCGGACCCTTTGCCATCCGCGCCCGCGCCCGCCAT
>NZ_BAAJYR010000861.1:0-731 GCF_057546605.1 Acidovorax sp. KPB24-03
AGCGCAGGGGCTCGCCCTCGGTCTGCAGCCGCGCGGGCGCGGGCGGGCGAAAGGCCGAGGCCGGCGCGCCGGACTGCCCGAGGGCGAACCACTGCCGGCCATTGAAGGCGGTGAGCACCGGGCCGCGAAAGTACAGGTCGCTCTGCGGCGGCGCCGCGCCGCCCGGCGTGTCGAACTGCACGCGCATCGCCACGCTGTCGTCCAGCGCCAGCGAGGCGACGTTGCCGATCTCCATCTCGCCCGACAGCCCGCTGCGCCCCGAGGGGTTGTCGTTGGGCATGCCCCACAGGGGCGCCATCCGCGGGAACAGCAGGAACAGCGCCAGCATGATGGGCGCGCCCAGCAGCGCCATCTTGCCGGCCGTGCGCATGGATTGCGCCAGCGGCGGGCGGCCGACGGGCATGTGGGCGTTGACCAGGGCGGTGAGCAGCCCCAGCAGCGCGACCAGCATGGCGGTCGCCGTGAGCAGCGACTGCGAGAAGAAGAAGTTGCTGAGCATCGTGAAGAAGCCCAGGAAGAAGATGACCATGGCGTCGCGCCGCGCGCGCAGCTCCAGCGTCTTGAGCGCCAGCAGCATCACGATGAGCGTGACGCCCGCATCGCGCCCTACGATCGTGCGGTGCGACGCCAGCGTGAGCGCCACCGACACCACCAGCAGCCCGCCGGTGGCCCAGCGGCCCGGCAGGGGCCGGCCTTCCAGCGCCAGCCAGCCGCGCCAGGCCAGCACCAGG
>NZ_BAAJYR010000862.1:0-730 GCF_057546605.1 Acidovorax sp. KPB24-03
CAGGCCCGATCCGCCCAGGTCGCCGGTGGCGCGCGCGCGCGACGCCTCGGCGCGGTACAGGCGGTCGAACAGGCGCGGCAGGTCGTGCTCGGCCACGCCGGGCGCGGTGTCGTCGAACTGCAGCACGAGCGAGGGCGCGGGTCCGCTGCGCTCGGTCTGCGCCTGGATTTCCAGCCGGCCGCCAGGATCGGTGTAGCGCACGGTGTTTTCCAGCAGGTTCAGGAACACGCGGTGAAGCTGCTGCGCGTCGCCGCGCACCAGCGGCGGGGGCGACAGGCTGGCGAGCGCGGCCAGCCCGTGCGTGTCCACCGCAAGCTCGGCCTGGTCGAATCGCGGCTGCATGGAGGCCACGGCCTCGGCCAGCAGCGACAGCGGGTGCACGGGCACGAGCGCGGAGGGCGCGCTGCCCGCGGCGGCATCCAGGCTGGCGCGCAGGTCCCCCACCAGCTGGATGAGCCGCATCACCTGCCGGTGCAGGCGCAGCGCGGTCTTGTCGTCGAACGGGCGCACGCCGTCCTGCACCGCCTCGATCTCGGCGCGCATCGCCGCCAGCGGGGTGCGCAGCTCGTGCGCCACGTCGCCGATCCATTGCCGGCGCGAGGCTTCCATGCCGCCCAATTGCTCGGCCATGTCGTTGAAGGTGAGTGCCAGCCGGGCCAGTTCGTCGTCGCCGTGCACGGCCACGCGGGTGTCCAGCCGGCCCGCCGCCACGCCGCGCGCGCCGTCCACG
>NZ_BAAJYR010000863.1:0-727 GCF_057546605.1 Acidovorax sp. KPB24-03
GCGCCTCCAGGCTGCGGCGGGGAGACGTGGCCTCCTGCGCCTGGCGCTCCAGGCTGCGCTGCTGCTCGCGGCATTCGGCGAGCTTGCGCTCGGCGGCGATCACGCGCTCGTCCAGTTGCGCGTGGCGCTCCTGGCTGTCGGCCAGCTGCATGTCCAGCTCTTCGAAGCGCGCCTCGGCCGTCACGCGGCGCTCCTGCAGGTCGGCCAGCTGCGCCTCGACCTCGGCCAGGTCGGCGCCGATCTGCTCGCTGCGCGCGCGGGCCTGGTCGGCCAGTTGGGTCAGGCGCAGCGTTTCCACCTGCAGTTCATGGGCGCGGCTTTGCGCTTCGCTGGATTCGCGGCGCGCGGCCACGAGGCGCTGCGAGGCGTCCGCGTAGGCCGATTCGGCGCGCACCAGGGCCGTGCGCGACTCCTCGCTGATGAGGGCCTGGGCGCGCAGTTCCTTTTCGAGATGCTCGATCTCCTGCGCGCGGGCCAGCAGGCCGGACTGCTCGGAGTCCTGGGCATAAAAGCTCACGCTGTGCGCGCTGACCGCATGGCCCGTGGGCACGTAGACCACCTCGCCGGGCTGCAGCGTGGGGCGGCGGTTCAGGGCCTCGTCGAGCGTCTGCGCGGTGTAGCAGCCCTGCAGCCAGTCGGTGAGCACGGCGCGCAGGCCGGCATCGCCCAGGCGCAGCAGGTCGGACAGGCGGGTGGCGGCGCCGGTGGGCTCGGGGGATGCCGGCGG
>NZ_BAAJYR010000864.1:0-724 GCF_057546605.1 Acidovorax sp. KPB24-03
CACGGTGCTGCTCAACCCGGCCGCGCTGTGCCGGGGCCTGGCCGATGCGCTGCCCGCCCAGGTCGCGCTGTACGAGAACACGCCCGTGCACGCGCTGCACATCGCCCCGCACGCGGTGGTGGCCCACACCGCGCAGGGGCGCATCGAGGCGCCGCAGCTCATCGTGGCCAGCAACGCCTTTGCGCAGCAGCTCGGCCTGTTCCAGGGCGAGACCTTTCCGCTGGCCACCTTCGGCTCGCTGAGCGCGCCGCTCACGCCCGCGCAGCGCGAGCGCCTGGGCGCACCGCAGGGCTGGGGCGTGACGCCGGTGAACGCCGTGGCCGGCGCCACGCTGCGCTACACCGACGACCACCGCCTGCTGGTGCGCCAGGGCTTCGAATACGCGCCGCGCTTTCGCGTGGCCGCCGCCGTGCGCGAGCGCGTGCGGCGCGCGCACCGGGCCGTGTTCGATGCGCGGTTTCCGCAGCTGGCCGACGTGCCGCTCGCGCATTTCTGGGAAGGCGCCATCGCCATCACGCGCAACGGCGCGCCGCGCTGGGGGCGCTTTTGCTTCCAACGTGCACGGCGTGGCGGGTTGCAACGGCGTGGGCATCGTCAAGCACACGGTGCTGGGCGCGCTCGCGGCCGATCTGGCGCTGGGCCAGGACCATCCGCTGATCGCCGACGCCCTGGCGCTGGGCCCCTGCGCGCATGCCGCCCGCGCCGTTCCTGGGCCTGGGCGTGC
>NZ_BAAJYR010000865.1:0-722 GCF_057546605.1 Acidovorax sp. KPB24-03
TGATCGGCCCAGCCGCGCCACCCGGGCGGGCCGGCAACTGCTGCAGCACCTGCAGCGCGCCCGCGTCATGGAGCACGACCTGCTGGCGGGGCTCTCGGGCGGCGATGGGGAGGCGGATGCGTTCTTCGCCGTCACGCTCGCGGTCAACGCCGATTCGCTCGCCACCTGGCTGCTGCCGGCGCTGTCGGGCGTGCTGCAGCGCGAGCGCATCGCCATCGAGCTGGTGGTGGACGACCAGGAGCACACGCACGCGCTGCTGGAGGCCGGCCTGGCCCATGCCTGCGTGTCGGCCCAGCCGCATGCCATGCGCGGCTGCACGGCCGAGCCGCTGGGCCGCATGCGCTACCGGCTGGTGGCCTCGCCCGCATTCGCCGCGCAATGGTTCGGGCCGCGCGGCATCACCCGGGCGTCGGCGCGCCGGGCCCCCACGGTGGTGTTCAACCGCAAGGACCCGCTGCAGGCCAATGCGCTGCTCAATGCGTTCGGGCTGCAGGCCAGCGCCTATCCGAGCCATTACGTGCCGGCATCGGAGCCCTTCGTCGCGGCGATCCGGCTGGGGCTGGGCTACGGCATGGTGCCGGAGCTGCAGATCGGCGATGCCATCGAGCGCGGCGAGCTGATCGACGTGCTGCCCGATGCGGCGACGGACGTGGCCCTGTACTGGCACGGCTGGGCGCAGCAGCCGCCCCGGCTGGAGCGGCTCGCCCAGCGGGTGATGCAGG
>NZ_BAAJYR010000866.1:0-722 GCF_057546605.1 Acidovorax sp. KPB24-03
CCCAGGATCTCCCGCGCGATGCCGACCGCGTCCAGATGGGATTCGAACAGCTTGCCGATGGCGGCGTCCTCGCCGGTCACCTTGGCGAGCCAGCGAAAACGATCGGCGGTGGTGGCACGGGCCTGCGGGTCGGCATCGAACGCCTGGACCCGGTCCAGTGCGTGGCGCACGGGGGTGCCCAGAGGGAAATCGGTGGGGGGAAGGAGATCGCGGCGCATCCTTCCGACGCTAGGGGGAGGCCCTCGGCGGCCGTGTCAGCCTCGGCCCCCTGCCGCTGTGGGACGCCGGTCGGCGACCCCCTGCCGTTGTGGGACGCCGGTCGGCGGACCGCTGCTGTTGTAGGACGCCGGTCGGCCGCCTCCGGGCCCGCGGCCGGTCAGGCGGCCCCGGGGGCTCCGCTCAGCCCACGTGCTTGGCGAAGAACGCCAGCGTGCGCTCGCGCGCCAGGGTGGCCGAGGCCTCGTCGTAGGAGCCGCGCTGGTCGCAGTTGAAGCCGTGGTCGGCGTCGTACACGTGCACCTCCACTTCCGGGTGGGCCCGGCCGAAGGCCTGCACGCTGTCGAGCGCGATGAAGTGGTCGCGGTCGCCGAAGTGCGCCAGCACCGGAACCTTCGGGGTGCGCGCGCTTTCCTCGGTGGTGGTCATGCCGCCGCCGTAGTAGCAGACGGCGGCCGACAGGCCCTGCAGCTCGCACGCCGCGCGCCAGGTGAGCAGGCCGCCCC
>NZ_BAAJYR010000867.1:0-717 GCF_057546605.1 Acidovorax sp. KPB24-03
TTCGCCCCTGCCGGGCCAGCCGTCATCCGCCCGTGCCGGCCCCCGCGGCAGGCGCCCCACCCACGGCCTGCATCGGCAACACCACGCGGGACGCGCGCCCCCGGCCCATGTGCACGGCGTTGAACGCCACCACCCGGGGCCCCGCGCTCCCCTCGGGCGCACCGGTGTTGGGATTGACGTCGAACCGCGGAAAGTTGCTGCTCGAAATGTCGAGCCGGATCCGGTGGCCCCGGCGGAACAGGTTGGACGTGGGCATGGGCTCGATCGTGATCTGCACGGCCTCCCCGGGCACCATCAGTCCGGGGTGCTCCCACGAGTCGCGGTAGCGGCAGCGCAGGATGCCGTCGGTCAGGTTCATCGCATACCCCTCGGGATGGTCTTCGCTCGGCGGGTACTGGTCGATCAGCTTGGCCGTGAAGTCGGTGTCGGGCGCGGTGGACGAAACCCACAGCTCGATCACCACGGGGCCGGTGACCTCCACGTCGCACTCGAGCGGCGGCGTCTGGAACACCAGCACATCGTCCCGTCCGGCCAGCGGCCCGAACGGCGCCCGCGCGCCGAACACGCCGCTGTGCGTGCACTGGTCGTAGGCGCCGGCCACCATCAGGGGCTCCCCGGAGGTGACCGAGCCGCCGATGGTGGGCACCGGGTTCGCGGGGTCGAAGCGGAAGGTCGCCTCACCCGCGCGCTCCGGTACGGCCCGGGTCAGCAGCCCGC
>NZ_BAAJYR010000868.1:0-717 GCF_057546605.1 Acidovorax sp. KPB24-03
CCCCTCGCCCCCCGCCGGCGCCTGCGCAGCGCGAGCCCCGCTCGCTGCAGGCGCGGCTGCTGCGCCACGTGCTGGTGCCGCTGGGCCTGACGTGGCTGGTGGGCACGGCCGGCTCGGTGCTGCTGGCCAATGCCTTCACCCAGCGCGCGTTCGACCGCTCACTGCTCGACGATGCCTACGCGGTGGCCGCCAACGTGCGAGCCAAGGGCGACGCGCTCGATTTCGCGCTCACCTCGCGCGAGGTCAAGGCCGTGCTGTTCGATCAGGTGGAGACGGTGTACTTCGCGGTGCTGCGACCCGATGGCTCCATGCTGGCGGGCAATGCCGGCGGCCTGCCCGTGCCCCCGCCGCGCGGCGACGAGGCCTACCGGTTCTCCGACATCCAGTTCCATGGCCGGGCGCTGCGCGCGGTGCGGCTCGATGTGCGCGAGCCCCTGCCGTTCGAGGTCGTCACCGCGCAGACCGTGCACAGCCGCAGCGCCATGCTGCGCAGCGTGCTGCTGTACTCGGGCGTGTCGCAACTGCTGCTGCTGGTGGCGCTGGCCGTGTGGCTGCGCCGCGCCATCCAGCGCGACCTGCAGCCCCTGGCCGCGTTCCAGCAGGCGCTGGACCGGCGCGACGCGCGCGACCTGGCCCCCGTGCCCGTGGAGGCCTCCACCCGCGACGTGCAGCACCTGGGCGCCGCGGTGAACGACCTGCTCGCGCGCGTGGCCCAGG
>NZ_BAAJYR010000869.1:0-716 GCF_057546605.1 Acidovorax sp. KPB24-03
GACGAACTGATCGCGCGCGGCGGGCCCTGGGCGCACAGCCTGGGCCGCGGCCGCGCGGTGCGCATGGCGCTCGACCAGACGCTGAGCGACGAATCCGCGGCGCTGGCCGATGGGGCGGAAGTGGCGTTCTTTCCGCCCGTCACGGGCGGCTGAAGGCCGGCGCGCCCGTGGCCTGACGCGCCCCTTTTCGATGCCTGCTTCCGACGCGCCCCTTTTGCCGTTGCTGCAGGCCCTGGAGGTGGAGTTGCACCGGCCGGCCGCGCGCCAGGACGCGGCCCGGCTGGACGCGCTGCTGCACGACGACTTCCGCGAGTTCGGCCGCTCCGGCGCGGTCTACACCAAGGCGGACGTCCTCTCGCAACTGCCGGCCCAGGCGCAGCATGCCGTGGTGGTCGCGGACCGCTTCGAGGTCCGGCGTCTCGGTGAGTTCGCCGCGCTGCTCACGTACCGATCGGCGCAGCGGTTGGACGACGGAACCCTGGAGCGGTGGACGCTGCGCACTTCGGTGTGGGAGCGGTCTGCGCGCGGGTGGCAGATGAGCTTCCACCAGGGCACGCCTGCCGCGCCCGGCGGCCCCGGCGAATCCGAACCCCCGACGGCACGGGCCGAAGGGGTGCCGCCGCCTTGATGGCGGCGGCCCGAGGCCCGTCTCCCGCAGGTTCTTAGGCGCCCTGGGGTGCGATGGCGGCCGGCTCGCCGCGCGGCAGGGCCGCCAG
>NZ_BAAJYR010000870.1:0-714 GCF_057546605.1 Acidovorax sp. KPB24-03
CGCTGGCAGGGGGGCTCGCGCTGCTGGCGGGCCTGGCGCAGGCCGCCTCGATCGCCTGGCCTTTCGGCGGCGAGCCGGTGTGGTGGCTGCAACTCCTGTCCCTGGGCGGCTTCGCGCGGCTGCTGCTGGCCAGCCGCAGCGCCCGGCAGGCCGCGGTGCTGGGGTGGCTGTTCGCCACCGCCTGGCTGACGGGCACCTTCTGGTGGCTCTTCATTTCCATGCACACCTACGGCGGGCTGGCCGCGCCGCTGGCCGCGCTCGCGGTGGTGGGGCTGGCGGCGTTTCTGGGCAGCTACTACGCGGTGGCTGCGGGGTGTTTCAAGGCCCTGGGGCAATCAAATCGCTGGCATGGTGCTATCGTTTTCGGAGCATTCTGGCTGCTGGCCGAGTTGGCGCGCGGCCAGTGGTGGACGGGCTTTCCATGGGGCGCCGGCGGCTATGCGCACGTCGAAGGCCCGCTGGCCGTGCTGGCCCGGTCGGTCGGGGTGTACGGCATCGGCTGCATCGCGGCCGTGCTGGCCATGCTGGCGGCCCAGGGGCGGCGCAGCGACCTGCGCAGCCTGAAGGCGTGGGCCCTCGTGGGGCTGGCCGTGCTGGCCTGGGCCGGGCTGGCGGTGCAGCGCCACTGCGCCGTCGAGCTGTGCCACACGCCGATGCAGCGCCCCGCGCCGCTGTCGCTGGCGCTGCTGCAGGGCAACATCCCCCCAGGACGAG
>NZ_BAAJYR010000871.1:0-710 GCF_057546605.1 Acidovorax sp. KPB24-03
TTTGGAACGGTGGCGCGGCACAGTGGCGGCGAGGGCGCAGCGATCCGCGCACGGCGCCCCACCCAACCGCCACTGTCCTCCCAGGAGTCCGATGCCATGACCGCCCACGCCCCCGCCCATACCGCCGCCCACTCGCCGTCCCACCGCCTTGCGCCCCTTGGGCTGCGCCACCCGCTCGTGGCCGCGCTGCTGCTGGCCGGCGCCGCATGGGCCTTGCCGGCGCAGGCCCAGGGGCCCTGGCAGGGGCGCTGGGCCGGGGGCGGGGGCCTGAAGACCGTCGGGTGGCTGGGAGAGCAGAGCCCCCGCAGCATTTCGCGGCTGCCCGAAGGCGTGCAGCGCCTCTTCGAGGTGCCCTACGGCAACGACCCGCTGCAACGCATGGACGTGTACCTGCCGCCCGACTCCGCGCGGCCGGCCGCCGGGCCACGGGCGCCGATCCTCTTCATGGTCCACGGCGGCGCGTGGCGCACGGGCGACAAGGCCATGGAGCGCGTGGTGCAGGAGAAGGTGGCGCGCTGGGTGCCGCTCGGTTTCGTGCTGGTGTCGGTCAACTACCGGCTGCTGCCGGACACGGGCGTGGCGCTGCAGGCGCACGACGTGGCCACGGCCCTCACCACGGTCCAGCAGCGGGCGGCGCAGTGGGGGGCCGACGGCACCCGGACCGTGCTCATGGGCCATTCGGCGGGCGCGCACCTGGTGGCGCTGCTGAA
>NZ_BAAJYR010000872.1:0-710 GCF_057546605.1 Acidovorax sp. KPB24-03
GGCCGGGCGCGCCCTTGGCGCCGCTCTTCATGGCCGACAGCGCGCCCATCACGTTGTGCGCGGCGCCGGCCTGCAGGCCCGAATGCACGCCCACGGCCGCGAACACATCGGGGTATTCGCGCGCCAGCAGCGCGGCCATCGCACCGCCGGCGGACAGGCCCGCCACATACACGCGGCGGGCATCCACGGGATGGCGCGCCATCGCGTCGCGCACCATGGCGACCAGCGTGGCGGGCTCGCCGTGGCCGCGCTGCTGGTCCTGCGGACGGAACCAGTTCCAGCAGCCGTGGGCGTTGGCGCCCTGGGCCTGCGCGGGGTACAGCACGAGCGCGTTCGCGGGCGCGGCGGCCTCGTTCATGCCGGTGCCGAGGGCGAAGTCCTGCGGGTTCTGCGTGCAGCCGTGGAGCATAAGCACCAGCGGCATCGGCGTGCCCGCCGCCGCGCCGGGGGGCACGCTGAGGTAGTAGTGGTCCTGCGGCGCACCGGCCGGGCCGGCGAAGGCCACCCGCGTGAAACTGCCAGGGGCTTCCGTTCTCGCGCTGCGGGGCGATGGCGATGGCCGATGCGCGTGCGGCGCCGGAGCGGACGGCCGGTCGACGACCACCGCATCTTCCACGTCGGGCGCGCCGAAGGGGGCCTTCCATGCCGCGGCGGGGCTGCTGGGCGCCGCGCCGAAGCGCTCGCGCCAGGCCGCCACACGGCCGGCGGCA
>NZ_BAAJYR010000873.1:0-708 GCF_057546605.1 Acidovorax sp. KPB24-03
CTCACGCCGTCGAACACCGCGGTGGCCACCGGGTTCAGCAAGGCGCGGCGCTGGCCTGCGCCTGGCTCGGCTTCGCGGGGGCCGAGCACGCGCACCGTGGCATTCGCATCCTCCGGCGCCTCGACCACCACCATGCGCGGTGGCTGGCCCGTCAGGTCGCGGGCCCTTTGCAGCAGCGGTGCCAGATCGTGCAAGGCCGCGGGCCGGCCCGTGCGGGGGCGGCGCAGCGCTTCGCCCTCGCCGTGGTGCAGCTCGGCCTGGAACCGGGCATGGGCCGACTCGCCGCTGCCGTAGGCCGCTTGTAGTGGCCAGGGCATGTACGAGGTGTAGAAGATCGCCAGCCCGGTGTAGACGATCATGAACAGGAAGGGCAGCGTCAGCACGGCGGTGGCGTTGTGAGCGTCCATCCACGAGCGCTGGCCCTTGCCCGGCCGGAACGTGAAGAAATCCTGAAAGATGCGCCGGTGCACGACCACGCCGGACACCAGCGCCACCAGCATGGCCATCGACACCCAGCCGACCACCCAGAAGCCGAGCGCATTCCACTGCAGCATGTAGTGGAACGACATGAAGTGGCGCCCGCCTTCGGTCGCCCGGCCCCAGGGCAGGGGCAGCACGGCACCGGTCACCGGGTGCAGCGCGGCCGTCTGGTTGGCGCGGCCATCGCGCCACGCCAGCAGCAGGGCATCGGCCCGGGCGCTGGGGCAG
>NZ_BAAJYR010000874.1:0-708 GCF_057546605.1 Acidovorax sp. KPB24-03
CGCCGCGCTGCGGCCCTTCGTGGCGCGCGCCGACTGGCTGCTCGACCTGCATTCGATGCACGAGCCGGGGGCGCCGCTCCTGCTGACCGGCCTGCACCCGCGCAACCTGGAGCTGGCCCGCCGCATGGGCGCGCCCGAGCACATCGTGGCCGATGCGGGCCACCAGGACGGTGTGCGCATGCGCGACTACGGGCACTTCGGACTGCCCGACGCGCAGGCGGGCGACCGCCGCTCGCTGCTGGTGGAATGCGGCTTCCATGGCGCGCTGTCCAGCCGCACCGTGGCCTACGACCAGTGCGTGCGCTTCCTGGCGGCGGCGCAGGTGCTCCACCCCGAGGCGCTGGCCGCGCTGCTGCCCGGCTGGCGCCAGCCCGATGCGCCGCGCCAGTGGGTGCTGGAGGTGACCGGCCCGGTGGTCGCCAAGAGCAGCGCCGTCCGCTTCACGCAGCCGTTCACCGGCCTGGAGGTGATCCCCAAGGCCGGCACGGTGATCGGCGACAACGACGGCGAACCCGTCACCACGCCATACGACGACTGCGTGCTCGTCATGCCCTCCACGCGCCAGGCGCGGGCGGGGGTGACGGTGGTGCGCTACGCCCGCCGCCGGCCGCTGTAGCGCGCTGAACCGGCACCAGGCCCGGTCAGCGCCCGCGCCCAGCGCGGCCCGCAGCACCCACGCACCCCCAGCGCCAGCCACCACGCCAGGCC
>NZ_BAAJYR010000875.1:0-695 GCF_057546605.1 Acidovorax sp. KPB24-03
GTGTTCGGCCGTGTCGGCATCGGCGCCCCACAACGTGACGGTGAGCGAGCCGCCGATGGCCTGCAGCACGGCCACGGTCTCCTCGATGGAGGCCACGCGCACCACCAGCGCGGCGGAACCGAAGACCTCTTCGTGCAGCGCAGGGTCGGCGATGAAGTCAGTCGCCTGCACTTCGCCCAGGAACGGGCGCGGCGTGGCGCCGGCCTCGGGCGTGTCGCTCACCAGGGCCCGGAGCTTGCCGTGGCCGCGCCATGCGGCCACGCCCCGGTCGAACGCGCCGCGGATGCCGGGGGATGAGCATGGCGTGCGGCGCCAGGGGGCGCAGCTTGTCGGCCAGGGCCTGCACGAAGGCATCGCCCGAGGCGTCCTGGCGCACGACGATCACGCCGGGGCTGGTGCAGAACTGGCCCGAGCCCAGGCAGATGGAGCCGGCCAGCGTCTCGGCCAGCGCGGCGCCGTTGGCCTGCAGCGCCGAAGGCAGCGCCACCAGCGGGTTCACCGAACCCAGCTCGCCGTAGAACGGGATCGGGCGCGGACGCTCTGCGGCCACCTTGGCCAGCGCCGTGCCGCCCTTGAACGAGCCGGTGAAGGCCACGGCCGCGATGGCCGGCGCCTGCACCAGGCGCACGCCGGCCTCGATCGAGCCGCCCTGCACCAGCTGGAACACGCCGGCCGGCAGCCGCGCGCGGCCGCCA
>NZ_BAAJYR010000876.1:0-693 GCF_057546605.1 Acidovorax sp. KPB24-03
GGAACGCACCGATGCCACGGGCTACGTGCTGCGCCTGCCGGCCGCCACCGCGGCCCTGCGCACCCAGGCGGAGGGGCAGTTGCGCGGCCTGCTGGCCAGCCGGCCGTTGCGCGCCTGCGGCTGACCGGCCGGCCACGCCGGCCTGGTCTCCCGGCTCAGGCCAGCAGCCGCAGGCTGCCGGGGCACAGCGTCTGCACCAGCTCTTCCATGCCTTCGACCAGGGCGCTCACCAGGGCATTCGGGCCTTCGGCGGGCAGGTCTTCGGCGAACACGATGGCCTGGCTCAGCACCGACTCCTCCAGCACCACGGGCGGCAGGCCGTGCTGCTGCAGCGCCCAGTCCATGGCCATGAGGGCGGCCGGGCCGTTGCCCTCGTCGAAGGGGCGCAGGCTGACCAGGGCCTGGTACAGGCGCGCGGCCCGCTCCACGGCCTCCAGGCGGGTCAGCGCGGGATAGACCGCATCGGCCGGCGAGATCCAGGCCGACAGCGTTTCCAGGTGGCGCGTGAGCGAGGCCGCCATGGGATAGGCGCGCTGATCGCCCGCACCCGGCGTGAGGAAGCGGGGGGCGAGCACGCCCGGGTCGCCGAAGACGGTGGAGCCCGAGGTGCCCGCAGCCAGCCGCTGGAATTCGCGCGTGCGCGCCCGGGGGCCCGCCGGCCGGGCAGCCGTTCAGGCGCCAGCCGATCTCCAG
>NZ_BAAJYR010000877.1:0-689 GCF_057546605.1 Acidovorax sp. KPB24-03
GCATCGTGCTGGCCTCGCGCGATGCGGGCACCCTGTCGGCGGTGGCGCTGGCCTGCCGGGCCGAGGGCGGCACCGCCATTGGCGTGCCCACCGACGTGACCGATCCCCAGGCCGTACAGGCCCTGCGGGCCAAGGCGCTGCGCCATTTCGGCCACATCGACGTGTGGGTGAACAGCGTGGGCGTGGGCGCCGTGGGGCGTTTCGAAGACGTGCCCGTGGCCGCGCACCGCCGCGTGCTGGAGTCCAACCTGCTGGGCCACCTGCACGGCGCGCACGTCGTGCTGCCGCACTTTCGCGAACGTGGCCGCGGCACGCTGGTCAACCTCATCTCGATGGGCGGCTGGGTGCCCGCGCCCTATGCGGCGGCCTACACCGCAAGCAAGTTCGGCCTGCGCGGGCTGTCGGAAAGCCTGCGCGCCGAGGTGTCCGACCTGCCCCACGTGCACGTGTGCGACGTGGCCCCCACCTTCGTCGATTCGCCGGGCCTCTCGCACGGCGCCAACTACACGGGCCGCAGCATCCGGCCGCCGCTGCCCATGGTGGACCCGCGCCGCGTGGCCGATGCCATCGTGGGCCTGTCCACCCGCCCGCGCGACGTGACCTGGCTCGGCGCGCCTGCGCTGCCCGGCCGCCTGGCCCACGCGCTGGCGCCGGCCAGCGTGGGCCGCGCGATGCGCTGGCTCGCCGAT
>NZ_BAAJYR010000878.1:0-688 GCF_057546605.1 Acidovorax sp. KPB24-03
AGGACCGAAGGGCGGGGGCGCCTGCGGACGCGGGCTGGCGCCCTGCAGGATGGAGGGGGCGCACCTGCGGCAGCACCGACGCCCGCGGGGGCCGCTGTGCGGCAGCTCCGGCCGGGCGGGGTCCTGCGGCGCTGGGGCCGGGGGAAGCACCGAGCTGCCGAACGCCCCTTGCGGCGCGGGCGCATAGGGCGACTGGAACGTGTTCATCGCCGAGTGCGACTGGTACGCCTGGGGCGGCAGAAAGCTCTGGCGCAGCGGCGACTGGTATTGCGGCGGCAGCTTCGAATGGCGCTGGTAGGTCTCGGGCGGCTCGGTGCCGGGCCGCTGGGGCGACTGGAACTGCGGCGGCAGCAGCGAATGCCGCACCACGTGCAGGGGCGCACGCGGCGGCATCGACGGTGCGGAGGACAGGCGCCGGGCCAGCTCGGGCAGCGTTGGTTCGGCGGAGGGCGGTTGGCGCCTGCGCCGCACGGGCGCGACGGGCGTCATCAGCCCCGGCGAGGGATCGACGACGATGCCCGGTGCGGGACGCAGCGGTGACGAAATGCCAGAAATGCGCGACATGGATGGATTCCTCGGGGAATCCGCCGCCAATGTGCCTCGCGCTGGGCGCCCGTTGGACCTTGCGGCGGATGACGGAGTCGATCATCCGCAGTCGCGGGGGGCTGCCCCGCCCCCGGCGCGAAGC
>NZ_BAAJYR010000879.1:0-684 GCF_057546605.1 Acidovorax sp. KPB24-03
CCCACGCGCATCAGCGCCGACATGGTGTCCGCGGCGCTGCTCAAGCCCGACCGCATGGCGACCATCGACCTGTTCCAGTACATCCGGCATCTGGAGGCCAACGGCCAGTCGGCGCAGCGCTATGAGATCGAGTTCTGGCGCAAGGTGTTCTACCCGCTCAGCTGCCTGGTGATGGTGGTGCTCTCGCTGCCCTTCGCCTACCTGCATTTCCGCTCGGGTGGCATCGCGGGCTATGTGTTCGGCGGGGTGATGGCTGGCATCAGCTTCTTCCTGCTGAACAACGTGTTCGGCTACGCGGGCAACCTGCAGAACTGGTCACCCTGGCTCACTGCGGCGGCGCCGGGGCTGATCTACTCGGTGCTTTCGCTGGCCGCCTTCGGCTGGCTGGTGCTGCGCCGATGAACCAAGGACCACACGCGTTGACTGCCACCCCACCCCGAGGCGTTGTCCTGTTCGCCCATGGTTCGCGCGACCCGCTGTGGCGCGCCCCGATGGAGGCGGTCCAGGTCCACCTGCAGCAGCATCGCCCCGAACTGCGGGTGCGCTGCGCCTATCTCGAATTGACCCACGCCCGACCTCGCGCCAGGCCGTGCAGTCGCTGGTGGCACGAAGGTGCCGGGCCAGGGTGACGGTGGTGCCGATGTTCCTGGGCACGGGCAAGCACGGCCCGCGAGGATCTTCCCA
>NZ_BAAJYR010000880.1:0-684 GCF_057546605.1 Acidovorax sp. KPB24-03
CGCGGCGAGGCGCCACACCAGGCCGGCGGGACCGGTCTGCCACCAGTGGCGCACGCCGCGGCGCGGCTGGCCCATGGACTGGGTGATGCGGTCCAGCGTGATGGCCAGCAGCACGATGCCCAGGCCACCCACGGTCGCCAGGCCCATGTCCAGCCGGCCGATGCCGCGCAGCACCATCTGGCCCAGGCCGCCCACGGCGATCATCGAGGCGATCACCACCATCGACAGCGACAGCATCAGCGACTGGTTGATGCCCGCCATGATGGACGGCATGGCCAGCGGCAGCTGCACCTTGGCCAGCAACTGCAGCGGCGAGGCCCCGTAGGCCCGGGCGGCCTCGATCAGGTCGGGCCGCACCTGGCGGATGCCCAGATTGGTCAGGCGCACCAGCGGCGGCAGCGCGAACACGATGGTCACCACCACGCCCGGCACGTTGCCGATGCCGAACAGCATCACCACCGGCACCAGGTACACGAAGGCCGGCGTGGTCTGCATGGCATCGAGCACCGGTCGCATCACGCGCTGGGCCCGGTCGCTGCTGGCCAGCAGGATGCCCAGCGGCAGCCCGATCACCAGGCAGAAGGCCAGCGAGGTCAGCACCAGCGACAGCGTCACCATGGCCTCGGGCCAGATGCCCAGCATGGCCACGAGCAGCAGCGAGACCACCGTGCCCACGGCCAGCGC
>NZ_BAAJYR010000881.1:0-681 GCF_057546605.1 Acidovorax sp. KPB24-03
GCCGTGCTGGGCGCCTTCGACGGCGGCACGCTCGTCGCCACCGTGGGCATCAAGCGCGAAGACATGCGCCAGTTGTCGCACAAGGCGTTCCTGTGGGGCATGTATGTCGCGCCCGAGGCGCGCCGGCAGGCCGTGGGCCGGCGCCTGCTGCGCTTCGCCCTGCAATACGCCGCCGCGCCGCTGGGCGTTCGCCAGGTCAACCTCGGCGTCACCGCATCAAATGCGGCGGCCGTAGCGCTTTACCAGGACGCGGGTTTCGTGGCGTATGGCGTCGAGCGCGATTACCTGTGCGTCGATGGCCGGTACCACGACGAAAGCCTGATGGCGTGCCGACTGCGCACGACCTGACTCAACTCGTGATAGTAAAAACCGACGGCCCACTTTGAATCCTGGCTATGGATCAAATCTCGCTGGACAGGGATTTAGTTAAGAAATTCTTTTAATGATCTGGTATCGGTCCGGACTCTGTCCAAAACCGGTGCTGTAATAGCACTTACTATTGGCTGTGGAATCAGGCTGGCTAGAGATTCGCCAATTGGAAGGAATGGAGAATGTCGTGTAACAAATTGCCACCTCACTTCCAATTGGCAAATCGGCGATATAGGTCCAACTGAAATAGAGTTGACTGCCGGGGCATCCCCCCTTGCTATGCCCTGTAACTACCCATCCAGTTGAAGGGGG
>NZ_BAAJYR010000882.1:0-679 GCF_057546605.1 Acidovorax sp. KPB24-03
CAGCGCCGGTGCGAGCGCACGGCAGACCCTGTTTGGCGAGGGCGGCGACGACGTGCTGTATGCCGCAGCGCCCGTGGACCTGGCCGCCGCCATCGCGGGCGGCGAGACGCAAGGGCCCAGCGGGCGGGGCTTCGTCAGCCTGGTGGGCGGGGCAGGGCGGCGACCGGCTCGTGGGCGATGCGGGCGACGACGTGCTGTACGGCGGGGCGGGCGACGACACCCTGGTGGGCGGGGGTGGCAACGACATCATCCTGGCCGACGGCAACGGCGAGGGCCTGGTGCTGGGCGATGCCTCGGCCTCCTACAGCAGCGGCGCCAACGACGTGGCCACGGGCCAGGTGCGGGTCCTAAACGCCGAGGTCGTCATGGCGCGCATCGGCACCACCGCCACCGACAGCACCGGCCGCGCCTATGAAAGCACCGACCTGTGGGGGTTCGCGTTCAACCCCCTGGCCGAGATCGACCTGTCGGGGCTGCTGGCCATGCGGGCCGAGGACATCAAGCCGCCGGCCGGCGACACGCACGTCTATGCCGCCGGCTCGCAGCGCACCTTCGCGCAGATGAACGAACGGGAAGGCCTTCCGTGGGCGAACAGTGGGGGGTGGGGGCGCGGGCGGCGACACCATCTACGCCGGCGCGGGCGACGACGTGGTCAATGCGGGTGCGGGCAACGACATCG
>NZ_BAAJYR010000883.1:0-678 GCF_057546605.1 Acidovorax sp. KPB24-03
CCACGCATCGCTCCCGCCGGGGCGGTGCTGCGCTGCACCAGATACCAGGCGCCGCCGCCCAGCAGGGCCACCACGGCCAGCATCAGCAGCGTGCCGAGACAGCGCGATCGCCGCGAGGGCGGCCGGTGGGCGGAAGGCGGCGGGTTGGGAACGGGCGCGTCGTGTGGTTGTGGATTCATGGAAATGGCTGGCGTGGCGTGTCGCGGAAAAGGTCCGTCCCGGGCGGCCGGCGGGGCAGCACGGGGGGCACGCCGAATCGTAGGGGCTCTGCGTACCGATTGTCTGGCTGCTGTGCGAAGAAAGGTAAATCTGTCGCCCGGCGCAGCGGTTCGCGCCGCGCGGCGGGCGGTTCGTCGCATGGCGCTGGCCGGACCGGGCGGCCGGGCGCACAGTGCGGCCATTCCCTCCCCTCCCACCCCGATCCCCAAGGAGCCGCCATGCCCGCTTTCCACACCCCCGACGATCTCGCCACCCAGGACGACCTGGACCGCCTGGCCCGCAAGCGGGCCGGTGCCAAGATGGGCTGGCTGCTGCACGCCTGCGTGTACCTGTGCGTCAACCTGGCGCTGGCCGCCCTCGCCGCCTACCAGGGGCGCCACTGGGCGGTGTTGCCCGCGCTGGGCTGGGGCCTGGGCCTGGCGATCCATGGCGCGGCGGTGTGGCTGGCGCTGCCGGGCG
>NZ_BAAJYR010000884.1:0-677 GCF_057546605.1 Acidovorax sp. KPB24-03
GCGGGCGACGCGGCGGCGTCGCCCGCGGACACCTGGGCATTCATGCGGCGCGTGGCCGCGGCCTGGGGCGACGGCGTTCTGCAGGGGCAGCTCGTCCACTTGCCGCACCAGATCGTCGAGCCGCGCGAGCAGGCCGGCGGTGTCGGTCACCTGGGCGGCGCCGATGCGCTCCAGGTCGCGGCCGATGGCGCGCGACAGGGGCGCGAGGCGAGGCTGGGCGGCGCGTTCGATGCGCTGATTGGCGCTCTTGAGGGCGGCCACCAGCGGCTCCAGGCTGCCGGTCAGCTGGGCCTGCTGCTGAGCGAGGCGGATGCCGGATTCGATGTCCACCACCAGGTTCTCGTCGCGCGAGCGCGACAGGCTCTGCATCAGCTCCTCGAGCTGGGCGCGCTGCAGGGCCACTTCGCTCACGCGGGTTTCGTTCACGGTGAGCCGCGCTGCGGTTTCGCGCGAGACGTCCAGTGCCTGGTGGGCGAGGGTGCGGGCTTCGATGGCCTGGGTGCCGGAGTCGGCGGTCTGTCGCGCCAGCTGCTCCTGGATGGTGTTCAGGCGCTGCCACAGCAACACGCTGCCCAGCAGGCCGGCCGCGGCCACGAACCCCAGGGCCCAGAGCGCGTAGCGGTTGCCGCTGGCGCCTTTCGCGGGCGCTGCGGGCACGGCCGCACCGGAGGGCGGGG
>NZ_BAAJYR010000885.1:0-675 GCF_057546605.1 Acidovorax sp. KPB24-03
GGCCCGCGGCCTTGCACGATCTGGCACCGGCTGCTGGCCAAAGGGCCCGCGAGCCTGACGGGCCAGCCACCGCGCATGGTGGTGGTCGAAGGCGCCGGAGGATGCGAATGCCACGGTGCGCGTGCTCGGCCCCCGCGAAGCCGAGCCAGGCGCAGGCCAGCGCCGCGCCTTGCTGAACCCGGTGGCCACCGCGGTGTTCGACGGCGTGAGCGGCGCCGTGCTGCAGGTGCGCCGGCCGGACCCCGACGCGGCCTTCGCCTCGGAGCAGGTGCACGCCGTGATGGAGTCGCTGCACTTCGCCCGCTTCGGTGGCTGGCCGATGAAGTGGCTGTACTTCGCCAGCGGGCTGCTCGGCACCGTGATGGTGGCCACCGGCACCGTGCTGTTCAGCGTGAAGCGGCGCCGCGCCTGCGGCAATGAGTTCGGCCGTGCCACGGCCGGCGTCTACCGCGCCATCGAGGCCCTGAATGTCGCGGCCGTGGCAGGCATCGGCGTGGCCTGCATCGGCTACCTCCATGCCAACCGCCTGCTGCCTGCCGAGCTGCCCGGCCGCGCGCTGTGGGAGATCCGGGCCTTCCTGGCGGTCTGGCTGGCCACGCTGCTGCACGCCGCGCTGCGCCCGCCGCGCCGGGCCTGGGTGGAGCAGCTGGGCGCGGCAGCGGCGCTGTGCGTGGC
>NZ_BAAJYR010000886.1:0-668 GCF_057546605.1 Acidovorax sp. KPB24-03
TGGCTGCGCCAGCGCGCGCCGCTGGACCGGGGCGTGGTGGCGCTCGGCGGGCAGTTAGGCACCGTGCCGGTCACGCACTTCTATGGCGATCCCGGCGACGGCGACCTGGCCATGGTCAACCAGACGCACCAGTGGCTGCTGGACCACGCCCTGGCCCCCGACTGGCGCGTGCATGCGGGGCTGATGGCGCGGCGCGGCACCATGGTGGGCTTCACCACCTACGGCCACGGCTACGGCGAGGCGCTGGCCGACCTGGAGGCACGCGGCTGGCTGTGGCGCCAGCGGCGCTGGCGCGATTTCGCCTCCAGCGACCGCTCGGGCCAGCTCGATCTGCAGGGGCAGTGGGAGGCGGGCGGACTGCGGCACACGCTGCTGGCGGGGATGGAGGTGTTTCGCTTCCGGCTCTCACAGGTCATGCAGCAGTCGCCGGCCGGCACCTGGCAGGCCGATGGCATCGACGTGCGCCAGCCCGTGTACAGCGACGAGCGGCCTGCGACGCAGGATTTCCTGTCCACCGACGAGCACCAGCGCGGCCTGGGCCTGTACCTGCAGGACCAGATCGAACTGGCGCCGCGGTGGCAGGCGTTGCTGGGCCTGCGCCACGACCGCTTCCGGCAGGCCGTGGACGACCGGCTGGCCGGCGGCACGCGGCGCCAGTCGCAGGGGCG
>NZ_BAAJYR010000887.1:0-665 GCF_057546605.1 Acidovorax sp. KPB24-03
CATCGACGGCCGGGTGCAGGGCCGGGGCCCGCAGTGGGCGTGGCTCCCGTGGCCCGGGCGGCACCGCGTGGTGCTGCTGGACGGCGGCGGGCAGGTGCTGGACACGATCAGCCTCGAAGTGCGGGGCGCAGGACTCAAGAAATGACACCATGCTTTGCGTTCGGCGCCTGTGCGCAGTTCCCCGGCGGCCGGTGCGTGTGGCGCCGCCGGGCGCCGGCCGTGGCGTGCGGGAGGGCGGCATGACCGCCATCGCGCCGCTGCTCTTCGTCGTCATCTGGTCCACGGGCTTCCTGGTGGGGCGGGGCGTGTCGGCGCACGCCGATCCGTTCTGGTTTCTGGCCGTGCGCTTCATCGGCGTGGCCGTGCTCTTCGGCGCGGCGGCCCTGTGGGCGCGCGTCGAATGGCCGCGCGGGCCGCGCCGCATCGCGCTGCACCTGGTGGCCGGAGCGCTCATGAGCGGCCTGTACGTGGGGCCGAGCTGGTGGGCCATGGCGCAGGGCCTGCCCTCGGGCGTGATGGCGCTGATCGGTGCGCTGCAGCCGCTGTTCACCGCGCTCATCGCGGTCACCTTGCTGGGTGGGCGCCTGCGGGCCGCCACCTGGGCGGGCCTCGCGCTGGGCTTCAGCGGCGTGGCGATGGTGCTGTGGCCGCGGCTGGCGTCAGTG
>NZ_BAAJYR010000888.1:0-664 GCF_057546605.1 Acidovorax sp. KPB24-03
GGGCGACCCGCGCAAGGCCACGCTCACCCTGCGCATGGACCCGCGCGGCGAGCGCCCGCGCAAGCAGGTCATCGAGCAGCAGCTGCGCGCCGCGCTGGAAGACCTGCCCGGCGTGCGCGTGAAGATCGGCCTGGGCGGCTCCAACGACAAGTACGTGCTGGCCCTGGCCAGCGAAGACCCGCAGGCCCTGGCCACGGCCGCGCAGGCGGTCGAGCGCGGCATCCGCACCATCCCGGGCATCGGCGGCGTGAGCTCCACCGCCAGCCTGGTGCGCCCCGAGATCGCCGTGCGCCCGGACTTCGCGCGCGCCGCCGACCTGGGCGTGACCAGCAGCGCCATCGCCGAGACCCTGCGCGTGGCCACGGTGGGCGACTACGACCAGTACCTGCCGAAGCTGAACCTGGCGCAGCGCCAGGTGCCCATCGTCGTGCGCCTGGACAACGCGGCGCGCGAGGACCTGTCGGTGCTGGAGCGCCTCACGGTGCCCGGCGCCCGCGGGCCGGTGCGCCTGGGCGAGGTCACGCTGGAGGTGGCGGGCGGGCCGGCCGTCATCAGCCGCTACGACCGCTCGCGCAACGTCAACTTCGAGATCGAGCTGGGCGCGCGCGGCCTGGGCGAGGTGACCGAGGCCGTCAAGCAGTTGCCCGCCGTCGCCCAGCTGCCC
>NZ_BAAJYR010000889.1:0-663 GCF_057546605.1 Acidovorax sp. KPB24-03
CCTCGTGTCGCTGCTGGCGCTGCTGACGGCGGCGGGGGCCGGCCGCCGCGGCGGCTGCCGACGGGCCGGCCGCTCCTGCCCTGGGCGACCGCGTGCTGGCTTGCACCGCCTGCCACGGCCGGGAAGGGCGCGCCACCCAGGAGGGCTACTTTCCGCGCATCGCCGGCAAGCCGGCGGGCTACCTCTACCACCAACTGCTCAATTTTCGGGACGGCCGCCGCAGCTATCCGCAAATGGCCTACCTGCTGGAGCACATGACTGACGACTACCTGCGCGAGATCGCCGCGCATTTCGCCGCGCTGGACCTGCCCTACACGCCGCCGCCCCCGACCCAGGCGACTCCTGCGGCCCTGGAGCGCGGGCGCACGCTGGTGCGCCAGGGGGATGCGGCGCTGGGCATTCCGGCCTGCGTGCAGTGCCATGGGTCCGCCATGACCGGCGTGGCACCGGCGATTCCGGGCCTGCTGGGATTGCCGCGCGATTACCTCAACAGCCAGATTGGCGCCTGGCAGACCGGCCAGCGGCGTGCCCAGGCGCCCGATTGCATGGCCCATGTGGCCCGCCAGCTCGTACCCGAAGACGTGAGTGCGGTCACCGCCTGGCTGTCCGCGCAGGCCGTGCCCGCCGACGCTCGGCCTGCCGCGGCCTTGCCCGGCCGGCTGC
>NZ_BAAJYR010000890.1:0-663 GCF_057546605.1 Acidovorax sp. KPB24-03
GGCGCCGTCCGCCTCCCCTGCGGCCGTGCCGGCGTGATCCGCGGCACCGCATGCGCCGCGCCGCCAGCCTGAAAATCTTCGTCCTCGGCCTGTTCGCCGGGGTGGTGCTGCTCACCCTGCTGTGGATCCGGGTCTCGCCCTGGACCTCGTACCCCGTGGGCATGGTGGCCGGCGCGGTCCTGGAGCACGCCGCCCCCGGCTGGGTGCGCGAGACGCGGCTGCGGCCCGGGGCGTTCGAGGTCGATACCTCGGTGGCGGTCGCCACGCCGCAGACCGGCAACCGCCTGGTCGAGATCACCGTCGAATCCGACCCCGGCCGCTATGCCTACGGCCTGCCCATCTTCCTCGCCCTGCTGCTGTCTGCGCGCGGCCCGGGCCGCACCTGGCGCGCGCTGGCCGGCTTCGCGCTGCTCGTGCCGCTGCAGGCCTTCAGCCTGGTGATGCACCTGCTCATGCAGGTGGTGCTGACGGCGCAACTCGACGTGCGCGTGCTCAAGGTCGCCCAGTGGCAACTGGAGGCGCTGGTGTACGGCTACCAGGTGGGCGTGCTGGTGCTGCCCACGCTCGCGCCCATGGTGCTGTGGCTGTGGCTGGACCGGCAGTTCGTCAACGAGGTGGTGATCGAGGCCTGGCGCCGCTCCCTGCCGGCCGCGCGCGCCGCCG
>NZ_BAAJYR010000891.1:0-662 GCF_057546605.1 Acidovorax sp. KPB24-03
CCGTGGCCGCGGGCGTGCTGGCCGCCTGGGCGCTGATGCTCATCAGCACGGCGGATGCGGCCACCGCCTCGCGCACCGGCATCCTCGAATGGGGCGTGATGCTCGGGCTGCTGGTGCTCTGGCGCCGTTCCCTGGGCGGCCTGCCCCTGGCCTTCGCCGCCACGGGGGGGCTGCTGTACGCGCTGGCGGCCTGGGCGCTGCCCTGGATGCTGGAGCGCTGGGCGGGCGTATCGATGGACGGGCTGTTCCAGCGGCTCGCGGACGAGGGCCAAGGCTGCGTCAGCCGCACCGTGCTGTGGTCCAACATGCTCCACCTGATCGCGCAAAAGCCCTGGACCGGCTGGGGCTGGGGCGAGATGGCCTATGCCCACTACAGCACGCTGTTCCCGGGCGAGCGCTTTTGCGTGCTGCTGGACAACGCCCACAACCTGCCGCTGCACCTGGCCGTCGAGTTGGGCCTGCCCGTGGCGGGCGGGCTGTGCCTGCTGGCGCTCTGGGGCGTGTGGCGCCTGGCCCCCTGGCGCGAGACCGATCCGGTGCGCCAGCTGGCCTGGGGCGTGCTGGCCATCGTGGGCGTGCACAGCCTGCTGGAGTTTCCGCTGTGGTACGGGCCGTTCCAGCTGGCCACGGGGTTCGCGTTGCTGCTGCTCGTGCGCCCGGCG
>NZ_BAAJYR010000892.1:0-662 GCF_057546605.1 Acidovorax sp. KPB24-03
GCCGCCGTGCTGCAGGACCTGCCGCTGTCGGGCGCCGTGGGCACGGTACTGGACCCGGTGTTCGCCCTGCGCCAGCGGGTGCGCGTGGCACCGGGCGGGCTGGCGCGCATCGCCTTCTGGACGGTGGTGGCATCGACCCGCGCGGGGCTGCTGGACCTGATCGATCAGCACCACGAGCGCAGCGCCTTCGACCGCGCCGCCACGCTGTCGTGGACGCAGGCCCAGGTGCAGCTGCGCCACCTGGGAGTGGACGGCGAGGAAGCCGCCGACTTCCAGCGCCTGGCCGCCCCGCTGCTGTATGCCGACCGCCGGTTCCGCGCCCATCCCGAGACCCTGCTGCAGGGCGCCGGGCCGCAGTCGGGGCTGTGGCCGCACGCGGTCTCCGGCGACCTGCCCATCGTGGTGCTGCGCATCGACGACATCGAGGACATGCCGCAGGTGCGGCAATTGCTCACGGCCCACGAATACTGGCGCATGAAGCAGCTGAGCGTGGACCTGGTCATCCTCAACGAACGCGCGTCTTCCTACGTGCAGGACCTGCAGGTGGCCATCGAGACCGCGGTGCGCAGCAGCCAGGCGCGCCCGGCCATGGCGTCGGGACTGGCGCAGGGCGCGGTCCATGTGCTGCGGGCCGACCTGCTCGGGGGTCCAGGGGCGCGCGC
>NZ_BAAJYR010000893.1:0-659 GCF_057546605.1 Acidovorax sp. KPB24-03
TGGCGCAGCGGCTGGCGCCCCGGCGCACGCCCGTGGCGCCTGTTCGGCGCGGGCCATGTGGGGCATGCGCTGGTCCGCGGTGCTGTCGGTCCTGCCGTTCGCCCTGACCTGGATCGACAGCCGCGACAGCGTGTTCCCCGCATTCCCCGTGGCCCCGGCCGAGGCGCCGCCAGGCGTGGCGTGCGAGCACTCCGATCCCGTGCACGCCGCCGTGCCGTCGCTCGCGCCGGGCTCGCGCGTGCTCGTCATGAGCTTCAGCCACGCCGAGGACCTGGACGTGGTGGCCGCCTGCCTGCTGCGCCAGCGCGAACGGCGCGACCTGCCCTTCATCGGGCTCATCGGCAGCCGCACGAAGTGGGCGACGTTCTCGCACCGATTGGCCGCGCGCGGCTTCGCGCCCGAAGAGCTGGCCTGGGTCACCTGCCCCATCGGGCTGCCCGGCATCGCGGGCAAGGAGCCCGAGGTGATCGCCGTGTCGGTGGCGGCGCAGCTGCTGGCCCTGCCGGTGCAGCCGGACCCCGCGCAGCCCGGGTAAATCCGCACGCCGCCGTGCCGCGCCGGGCGTTCGGCAGGAACGATTCCTGCATACACTCGCGGCACAGGTCGCAGCGGTGCCCGGAGCCGACGCGTGTCGTCAGCCCCCTGGTGCGCGGCCTTTT
>NZ_BAAJYR010000894.1:0-654 GCF_057546605.1 Acidovorax sp. KPB24-03
TGCCGCGGCGGCGCGAGGGCCAGGGCCCAGGCGGCGTCCATCAACGGGGGCCCTTTTCGCCGGCGGCCGGCATCGGGTCCGCGGCAACGCCTTCCGCCAGCCAGGGCGCCGGCTGGCCCCAGGCGTTGTCGAACACCACGGTGTGAAGCGGCGCGCGGCGCGCCCAGCGCTCCTGCTGCAGCATGGGTTCTTCGTAGAAGCCGTGTACCGGACCGATGGACAGCAGCGCCACCGCCTCGGCACCGGGCGGCAGGCCCAGCAGCGCGCCCACGGCGGCGGGGTCGAACATGGAGACCCAGCCCATGCCCAGACCCTCGGCGCGCGCGGCCAGCCACAGGTTCTGCAGCGCGCAGGCGACCGAGGCCAGGTCCATCTGCGGCAGCGTGCGGCGACCGAACACATGCGCCTCGCGGCCATCGGCCAACGCCACGGCGATGCATTCGGCCGCATCGCGCAGGCCCTCGACCTTCAGGCGCAGGAACTCCGCGCCGCGCCCGCCCAGCGCCTCGGCCGTGCGCAGGCGCTCGGCCTCCACACAGGCATGCAGCGCCCGCGCAGCGCCCCATCGGCCACGCGGATGAAACGCCAGGGCTGCATGAAGCCCACGCTGGGGCCGTGGTGCGCGGCCTCCAGCAGCCGCGCCAGCACCTCGGG
>NZ_BAAJYR010000895.1:0-652 GCF_057546605.1 Acidovorax sp. KPB24-03
GCTACGGCTTCCTGTCGGAAAGCGCCGCGTTCGCGCAGGCCGTGATCGACGCGGGCCTGACCTGGATCGGCCCCTCGCCCGAGGCCATCGCGCGCCTGGGCGACAAGGTCGAGGCGCGCAAGATCGCGCTCAAGGTCGGCGCGCCGCTGGTGGCCGGCACCTCCGAGCCCGTCAAGGACGCCAGCGAGGTCATCGCCTTCGCCGAGCAGCACGGCCTGCCCATCATCATCAAGGCCGCGTTCGGCGGCGGCGGCCGCGGCATGAAGGTCGCCTGGCGCATGGACGAAGTGGCCGAGCTGTACGACTCCGCCGTGCGCGAGGCTGTCACCGCCTTCGGGCGCGGCGAGTGTTTCGTCGAGCAATTCCTCGACCGGCCCCGCCATATCGAGGCGCAAGTGCTGGCCGACACCCACGGCAACGTGCTGGTGCTGGGCACGCGCGACTGCTCGCTGCAGCGGCGCAACCAGAAGCTGGTGGAAGAGGCGCCCGCGCCCTTCCTCTCCGACGACCAGCGCGCGCGCATCCACCAGGCCGCGCACGACATCTGCGCCGAGGCGGGCTACGCCAGCGCGGGCACGGTGGAGTTTCTGCTCAGCGGCAGCGGCGCCATCTCGTTCCTCGAAGTGAACACGCGCCTGCAGGTGGAGCACCC
>NZ_BAAJYR010000896.1:0-652 GCF_057546605.1 Acidovorax sp. KPB24-03
CGGGCGGCAGGCTGCCGGCCAGCTCGCACCAGTCGCCGTACTGCACCTGCTGCTGCAGCGTGGCCAGCAACCGGGCTTCGGCCTGCGCCAGCGCCTCGGGCGGCAGGGACAGGCCGGGCAGGTTGATGTCGGTCGAGTCGCCCCGCCCGGCATCGGCCAGCTTGATGTTGGTGCGGGTGCTGCCCGCCACCCGCACCATGGCGTCAGCGATGCCGCTGGCGGCGAAGGCGGTGGTGAACACGCCGTCGTTCTCGGCGCCCAGCCAGCCGCTGGAGGTCACCGGCACACCCAGGGCCGCCAGCACCGCCGCCACGCCGATGCCCTTGCCGCCGGCCTCGGTCTGCTGCCCCAGCGCCCGGTGCACGGCGCCGGGCACGAGCGTGGGAATGCGCACCGTCTGGTCGATGGCCGGGTTGAGCGTGACGGTGAACACGCGGGCAGGCGCGGCCGCGCCGGCCAGAACTTCGGGCGTCATGGTGCGGCCTTTCCCGGCATGGCACATGCCGCATCAAAAACGGCCCCAGCGCAATGAATACTGGGGCATATCGCTATATTTTTCATAGCAAATCTCATGGTGCATTCCCTGTGTCGGCCACCGGGGCGGCCGGGCGCAGCGCGGCGCCCAGGGCGCGCACCTCGTCGGCGGTGTCCA
>NZ_BAAJYR010000897.1:0-650 GCF_057546605.1 Acidovorax sp. KPB24-03
CCAGCCCCTACGCCCCCGCCCTGCCGCAGCGCCTGCCCCCGGCGGGTGCCGCCGGCTCGGTCACCGTGCAGGCCGGCGATACCGCGGGCCGCCTGGCCGCCGCCAACCGCCCCGCTGGCGTGTCGCTCGACCAGATGCTCGTGGCGATGATGCGTTCCAACCCCGACGCCTTCATCCGTGGCAACGTGAACCGGCTGAAATCGGGCGCGGTGCTGCAACTGCCCGATGAAACCCAGGCACGGGCCACTCCCCCCGGCGAGGCACGCCAGATCATTGCCGCGCAAAGCCGCGACTTCAACGAATTCCGCCGCCGCCTGGCCGGTGCCGCACCCTCCGCCGAGGTGGCCGCCGCCGAGCGTTCGGCCAGCGGCAAGGTCCAGACCCAGGTCGAGGACCGCAAGCCCGCCACGGCCGCGCCAGACAAGCTCACCCTGTCCAAGGGCGCCGTGCAAGGCCAGAAGGCTGCTGAAGACCAGGTGGCCAAGGACAAGCAGGCCAGCGCCGCATCGGCGCGCATGGCCGAGCTGTCGAAGAACATCTCCGACCTGAACAAGCTCGGAACCGCCTCCGCGCCGGTGTCCACGGGCTCCGGCAGCGCGCCGTCAGCCGCCGCCAGCGCCGCCACGGGGCGCAGCCGTGGGCCACGGGGC
>NZ_BAAJYR010000898.1:0-649 GCF_057546605.1 Acidovorax sp. KPB24-03
TGGGCGGCATGCGCCGTGGTGCTGTGGGTGGTGCCGCCCGAGCCCGCGCGCCATGCCGACGCCCCGCGCGGGCGCCTGGCCGAGGTGTGGCGCCATGCCGACCTGCTGCGGCTGAACCTGGGCGTTTTCGTTCTCCACACGGTGCAGATGGCCATGTGGGTCGCCGTGCCCGCGCTGCTGGTGCAGGCGGGACTTCCCAAGGCCGCGCATTGGCAGGTGTACCTGCCCGCCGTGGTGCTGTCGTTCGCCATGATGGGCGGGCTGTTCGCGCTGGAGCGGCGCGGCCGCCTGCGCGAATCGCTGCTGGCCGCCATCGGCCTGGTGCTGCTGGTGCAGCTGGGTCTGGGCGGCGTGGCCGCGGCCGGCGCCGTGCCCGCGCTGTGGGCGCTGGGGCTGCTGCTGTTCGTGTTCTTTTGCGGCTTCAACGCGCTGGAGGCCAGCCAGCCCAGCCTGGTCTCGCGCATGGCGCCGCCGCACCTGCGCGGCGCGGCCCTGGGCACCTACAACACGCTGCAGTCGCTGGGCCTGTTCGCCGGGGGAGCCCTGGGCGGCGCGCTGGCCAAGTGGGCCGGCACGCCGCAGCTCTTTGCCGTGACGGCGCTGCTGTGCGCGGTGTGGCTGGCCGCCAGCTGGGGCTTGCGGCCGGTGG
>NZ_BAAJYR010000899.1:0-644 GCF_057546605.1 Acidovorax sp. KPB24-03
CGCTGGCCATCGACCGGTGCTTCGGCGAGCCGCCCGTGGCCGTGCACCCCGTGGTCTGGATGGGCCGCGCGCTGCAGGCCGGCGGCGACCGGGTGGCGCCCCGCGCGCCCACTGCACGCGACTGGCGGTCTTTCGGGCTGGCAGCGTTGCTGTGGTGTGCGCTGGCCGCCGTGGTTTTGATCGTGTCGGCGGTACTGCAGTGGGTGGTGCTGCGCCACGCGCCGCCATGGCTGGCCGCGGTGCTGATGGCGCTGCTGCTCAAGCCGCTGCTGGCCTGGCGCATGCTGCGCGACGAGGTGCTGGCGGTGGAAGCCGCACTGGCCGAATCGCTGGAGGCCGGGCGCGCGAGACTGGCGCGCCTGGTGAGCCGCGACGTGCAGGCGCTCGACGCGGTGCAGGTGCGCGAGAGCGCCATCGAGTCGCTGGCCGAGAACCTCAACGACTCCGTGGTCGCGCCGCTGTTCTGGTTCGCGCTGCTGGGCCTGCCCGGCGCCGCGCTCTACCGTTTCGCCAACACGGCCGATGCCATGTGGGGCTACCCCGGCATGCGCGGCGGGCGCTACTGGCAGTGGGCCGGCAAATGGGCGGCGCGCGCGGACGATGCGCTGTCGTGGCTGCCGGCGCGGCTCACGGCGCTGCTGCTG
>NZ_BAAJYR010000900.1:0-643 GCF_057546605.1 Acidovorax sp. KPB24-03
GGAGCGGGACCGGGACCGGGACGGGGCCGCCGCCGCGGCCCCAACCACTGCCACTACCACCGCCGCCGCCACCGCCCACCTGCTGCTCGGCCCGGACAGCGGCGAGCGCCTGACCGGGGTGGACTGCGTGCACAACCCGCTGGATGCGGCCTGCACCGGCCCGGGCTACCGGGTGGCGCTGGTGCGCTACCGCTACGACAGCGCGGGCGACCTGGTGGAGGTACTGGGGCGGGACGGCCAGCGCACGCGCGAGTTCGGCTACGACCGGGTGCACCGCATGGTGCGCCACCGGGTGCGCAGTGGACCGCTGCACACCTACGTCTATGAAGACCAGGGCGTGGCCATGCCCCGGCCCGGCGCCCGCGTGGTGGAGCAGCACAACGAGCAGGGACTGTCGTACCTCTTCGAATACCGCGATCCCCCCGCCATCCCTCCCGCCACCCCGGCTGCGATCGGCGAGTCCGGGACGGACCCCGACACCCCAGTCCCCGACACCCCGCAGCCCATGCCGCAGCCCATGCTGCAGCCCGTGCCGGTGAGCGAAGTGCGCGTGCGCGACAGCCTGAACCGGCTCACCCGCTACCACTTCGAAGGCGCGGGCGGAGACAAGCGCCTGGTGCGGCTCGTGCTGCCCGATGGCGCC
>NZ_BAAJYR010000901.1:0-643 GCF_057546605.1 Acidovorax sp. KPB24-03
CGCGGCGCCCGATCTGCCGCGCGACGAACTGCACGCGCCTTCCACGCAGAAAACCGCGCGCGCCGTGCAGCACTGGGACGTGCTGGCCCGCGACGTGGCGGAGCGCACGGCGGTGCGGCTGCGCGACTGGCCGCCGGGGGAGTACCCGATCTATCTGCTGCCCGCCCAGGGCGACGGCTTCGACGCGGGCTTTCGCTCGCTGCTGGTGACGCGCCTGGTGGACCGAGGCATCACCGTCTCGACCCAGCCGACCGGCGTGCGCATGGCGGTGTCCACGCAGGTGGTGCAGCACCAGGGCGGCGGTGTGTACGCGCCGCCGCGGGTGCGGCTGTCCGAGGGCGTGGCGGTGGTGCGCGATGCGTCGGGCGCCTACGTGCCGGCGCCGGACGTTCTGCTGGCCAGCGGCACGGCGCGCACCGAAATTTTGGTGACCACGTCCATCGAATCGGACGAGCGCGTGCTGGCGCGCACCAGCGACGTCTATTCCATCGACCAGGGCGACGTGGCGCTGTACCTGCCGCGCGTGCCGGCGGTGGCGGCCACGCCGGTCAAGACGTGGCGGGTGTGCCATGAGGCGCCGCACCGTGCTGGCCGGCGCGCGGCGGTGGCCTGCCGGCGTGCGCGCGGTTCTACTACGGCAGCG
>NZ_BAAJYR010000902.1:0-638 GCF_057546605.1 Acidovorax sp. KPB24-03
CGGGGCGGCTTGGGACGCGGCCGCTGGCGGCACCGCATGCCGGCGCTGCGCCAGCCGGTTGGCCGCGCTCACCACCGCATGCACCGACGCCGTGACGATGTTGTGGTGCAGCCCCACGCCGAAGGTCGCGCCGGGCACGCCGTCGAGGGCCGCCTCCACGATGGCCAGGGCCTGCGCATCGGCGCCGGAGCCGGTCGCGCGCTCCTCGTAGCCGTGCACGCGCAGCGGCAGGCCCAGGGCGTCCACCGTGGCGTCGATCGGGCCGTTGCCCTGGCCCTGCAGGGTCTGGCGCGCGCCGTTGATGGTCACATCCAGCTCGATGCCGCGGCCGTCGTCGGCAAGCCGGTGGGCATGGCAGACGATGGCGCCGGGCACGCCTGCAGGAGTCTCGAGGTAGGTGGCCTGGAACAGCGACCACAGCGTGGCGCCGGTCATCTCGGTCTCGCTGGCATCGGTCTGGCGCTGCACCACCGCGCTGAACTCCACCTGCATGCGGCGCGGCATGACCACGCCGCGCTCGCGCTCCAGCAGGAAGGCGATGCCGCCCTTGCCCGACTGGCTGTTGACGCGGATCACGCTGTCGTAGGTGCGGCCGAGGTCCGCCGGGTCGATGGGCAGGTAGGGTACCTGCCACAGGC
>NZ_BAAJYR010000903.1:0-637 GCF_057546605.1 Acidovorax sp. KPB24-03
GCCTGCAGCACGGCCAGGCCGCTCTCGCCCGCGCCCAGCCGGTGGTCGCACAGCACGGCATCGGGCACGAAGCCGCCGTCCACCCGGGCCATGGCCTGCGCCCCGGTGGCCGCCCATTGCACCTGCAGCCCCCACGACTGCAGCAGTTGGGACAGCGAAGCGGCGATCTGCGGATCGTCCTCCACCAGCAGGCAACGCCCCTGCAGTGAGGCCATGCGTTCGGCCCAGAGCGCCGCCGGCTGCAGCAAAGGCTCGGCCGGCAACGGGCCGCCGGGCTGCGCCGCCGGCAACTCCAGCCAGAAGCACGAGCCCCTGCCCGGCGTGGATTCGAACCCGTGCCCGGCACCGATCAGCCCCGCCGAGCGGGCCACCACCGACAGCCCCAGGCCGTGCCCTTCGGCCTGCTGCACCTGGGCCTGATCGCTGCGGTAGAACGGCGCATAGATGCGGTGGCGGTCCTTGGGGGCCACGCCCGCACCAGTGTCCCAGACCTCGATGCGCCAGCGGCCACCCCGCGCCCGCGCCCCCAGCAACACCCCGCCCGAGGCGGTGTAGCGCAGCGCGTTCTGCGCCAGGTTGAACACCATCTGGCGCAGCAGCGCCGGGTCGCCGCGCACCGCCGCCTCGCGCTGGCGCG
>NZ_BAAJYR010000904.1:0-635 GCF_057546605.1 Acidovorax sp. KPB24-03
GCCGCGCTGCATGCCCAGGCTCACCGCCATCAGCACCACGCCCAGCAGCAGCAGCCAGCGCGGCCACAAGGTGGAGAGCCAGTCGCCCACGATGAGGTAGAAGGCCGATCCCAGCAGCGAGGCCAGCAGGTTGCCGGTGCCGCCGATTACCGTCATCACCAGGATCATCTCGCTCGTGTGGTACTCGGCGCTCGCCAGCGGGGCGATGCCGGTCATCATGGCGTGCAGCGCGCCGGCCAGGCCCGTCACCGCGCCCGAGATCACGAACGCCTGCAGCTTGAGCAGCCGCAGGTTGTAGCCGATGGCGCCCGCGCGCTCCTCGTTGTCGCGCACGGCCAGCAGCGTGCGCCCGAAGATCGACGCCGACACCTTCTGCAGCAGCCAGAAGGCCAGCAGGAACACCACCGCCACGAAGCCGTAGTACTGCCAGGGCGACTGCAGTGGCCACAGCGTGAACCCGCCCACGGCCAGCGAGGGGCGCGGAATGTCCATCAGGCCGTTGTCCCCGCCCGTGAGGCTGGGCAGGGAATAGGCCAGGAAATAGAACATCTGCGCGAACGCGAGCGTCAGCATCACGAAGTAGGTGCCGCGCTGGCGGATGGCCACCCAGCCCACCAGCGCCGCGCCCAGCGCGC
>NZ_BAAJYR010000905.1:0-634 GCF_057546605.1 Acidovorax sp. KPB24-03
AGCCGTCGCTCCAGGCGGGCGCGCGCTGGGGCGGCACGCGCAACTGCACGCCGCTGCCACCGAAGCACAGCAGCGCCACGTCGTCGCGGTGGCGGTAGGCCTCGCCCATCAGCGCCAGCAGCACGCCCTTGGCGCGCGCCAGGGCACCGCTCGCCACCATGGAGGCCGAGCAGTCCAGCACGAAGCAATGCAGCCGCCCGGTGCGGGCCTGGGCGGGCTGGTGCCGCAGGTGTTCCCGCTGCAGTTGGACGGCAGCACCCCGCGCCATGAAGGTGCGCGGCCAATCCCAGGGCCCCGGCTCGCCGCCGCGCAGGTCAGGCGTTCCATCGCCCCGCCCCCGTTCTCCCTGGCGCGCCGCGGCACGCCCGGGGCGGGGGCTCAGGCTTTTTTTGGTGCGCTGTCCTGCCCGCCGCGCGGCACCAGCAGCGGCCGCACGGGTTTGAAGGCCTGGGTGCCCACGGGCTCGGGGGGCAAGGCGCCCCAGTCCGCAGCACCTGCGGCAAGGGAGGCGCCGCCATCGGCAGGGCCATCTCCCTCGCTCCTCCCATCCCCTGGTGTGGCGCTTTCGCTCGCATGGCCCTCCCGCCGCGTGCCCGGGGGCTTCTCCGCGCTCGGCCCCGGCGCCGGCAGGGGG
>NZ_BAAJYR010000906.1:0-633 GCF_057546605.1 Acidovorax sp. KPB24-03
GCCGGAGGCTGCCGCACAGCGGCCCCCGCGGGCGTCGGTGCTGCCGCAGGTGCGCCCCCTCCATCCTGCAGGGCGCCAGCCCGCGTCCGCAGGCGCCCCGCCCTTCGGTCCTGCCCCAAAGACCGTCCTTCCAGAGCAGCGGCAGCAGCGCCGCCAGCGGCGCGGCCTCCGCCCAGGCGCCCATGGAAACGCGGTACTCGGTGCTGCCGGCCAGGCTGCAGGCGGCGTCGGCGGCCTTCCAGTCCGTGGCCCACGCCGCCGTGGCCATCGGCCTGGAAAGCGCCAACACCGTGCAGATCACCACCGCCGCGCAGGCCCAGGAGGTGCTGGCCCGGGTGCAGCGCCTGGCCACCCAGGCTGCACCGGCCTTGCATGCGCTGTCCGGCGCGCTCCAGCACATGGTGGAGAACAAGACGCGGCTGTCGCAGGAGATCCGCGAAGAACTGGCCGACATCGGCCAGTCGCTGCTGACCACCGGTCAGTCGCTGCAGAAGTTCCTGAACCACACCCTGGGACGGTTCGCCCCGCAAACCATGCCGCCCGCAGAGCCGCCGGCCGAAACCCCGGCGGACGCGGCCGCCGCCGCCGAGACGGCCGCCGTGGCCGAAACCACTGCCAAGGCCGAAGCCGAGG
>NZ_BAAJYR010000907.1:0-631 GCF_057546605.1 Acidovorax sp. KPB24-03
GGAGCGGGACCGGGACCGGGAGGGGGCCGCCGCCGCGGCCCCAACCACTACCACCGCCACCGCCCACCCGCTGCTCGGCCCGGACAGCGGCGAGCGCCTGACCGGCGTGGACTGCGTGCACAACCCGCTGGATGCGGCCTGCACCGGCCCGGGCTACCGGGTGGCGCTGGTGCGCTACCGCTACGACAGCGCGGGCGACCTGGTGGAGGTACTGGGGCGGGACGGCCAGCGCACGCGCGAGTTCGGCTACGACCGGGTGCACCGCATGGTGCGCCACCGGGTGCGCAGCGGCCCGCTGCACACCTACGTCTATGAAGACCAGGGCGTGGCCATGCCCCGGCCCGGCGCCCGCGTGGTGGAGCAGCACAACGAGCAGGGACTGTCGTACCTCTTCGAATACCGCGATCCCCCCGCCATCCCTCCCGCCACCCCGGCTGCGATCGGCGAGTCCGAGACGGACCCCGACACCCCAGTCCCCGACACCCCGCAGCCCATGCTGCAGCCCGTGCCGCAGCCTGTGCCGGTGAGCGAAGTGCGCGTGCGCGACAGCCTGAACCGGCTCACCCGCTACCACTTCGAAGGCGCAGGCGGAGACAAGCGCCTGGTGCGCCTCGTGCTGCCCGATGGCGCC
>NZ_BAAJYR010000908.1:0-631 GCF_057546605.1 Acidovorax sp. KPB24-03
CGCCGTGCGCGAGCGGCTGCGCAGCGCACGCGACGTCTGCCCGGCCATGCCGCCGCGCTGGCGCAGCTGCAGGCCTGCGCGGACCGCTTCGACTTCGACGCCCTGGCCCACCTACTGCGAGAACCCGAACATGACGAACTCCCCTGACAGCGCGCAGGCCGCCGCCCCGCGCCGCGTCATCCTGGTGGTGGACGATGCACTGGACACCCTGCGCATGCTGTGCGATGCGCTGGCAGGCGAAGGCTATGCCGTGCTGGCCGCGCGCGATGCCGAAGAGGCCATCGAGCGCTTCGAGGTGACCGTGCCCGACGGCGTGCTGCTCGATGCGGTGATGCCCGGCACCGACGGCTTCGCGCTGTGCCGCCGCATCAAGGCCACGCCGCCGTGGGCGCACGTGCCCATCGTCTTCATGACCGGGCTGTCGGAGACCGAGCAGATCCTGCGCGGCTTTGCCAGCGGCGGCGTGGACTATGTGGTCAAGCCCCTGCGCATTCCCGAGGTGATGGCCCGCCTGGCCACGCACGTGGCCAACGCGCAGGCCGCCCGGCTGGCGCGCGAGGCCGTGGACGTGGCGGGCCTGGGCGTGGTCGTGCTCGATGGCCAGGACCGCATCGCCTGGCGCTCGCCGCAG
>NZ_BAAJYR010000909.1:0-629 GCF_057546605.1 Acidovorax sp. KPB24-03
CGGCGCGCGCTGGCGCAGCCATTCGCCGTCGTAGCGCAGCGTGGTGGCCTCGGCGAGGCGCCAGGTGAACGCCGGCGCCAGCATGTCGCGGCGCGTGCGCACATGCTCTCGAAAGCTGCCCTTGTCCTCGCCCACGGCGGTGAGGCGGTAGGCAATGCGCGCGGGTTCGCCCGACTCCGGCGCGGTGCCTGCCGGCGCATCCAGCGGGCCGCCCAGCGTGAGCACAGCGCGCCTTGTTTTCCAGCGGCCCAGGCTCGCCTCGATCGTGCGCAGCGGCTCCCACGGCGCGGGCTGTGTCACCACGTTGAGCGTGCCGCCGGGCTCGGACACGCCGTACAGCGCCGCCACGGGCCCGCGCAGGAACTCGAAGCGCTCCACGTTGGCCGTGTCGCGCGGCGCGTTGTAGCCCCGGTTGCCGGCCATGCCGTTGCGCAGCAGGCTCATGCCGGTGTCCTCGTGGCCGGCGAAGCCGCGCAGGGCGATGTTGTCCCAGGTGCCGCCGAAGTCGTTCTGGCGCGATACGCCGGGCACGTAGTCGAGCGCGTCGTCCAGGCGCGTGGCGCCCAGGGCGTCCAAGGTCGGGCGCGGCAGGGTGGACAGGGCCTGCGGCACCGCGAGCGCGGGCGTGG
>NZ_BAAJYR010000910.1:0-627 GCF_057546605.1 Acidovorax sp. KPB24-03
GAAGCCATCATGAAGCTGGCCGAAGCCCTGGACTCGTACATCCCCACGCCCGAGCGCGCTGTGGACGGCGCATTCCTGATGCCCGTGGAAGACGTGTTCTCGATCTCCGGTCGCGGCACCGTGGTGACGGGCCGTATCGAGCGCGGCATCATCAAGGTCGGCGAAGAAATCGAAATCGTCGGTATCCGTGATACGCAAAAGACCACCTGCACCGGCGTGGAAATGTTCCGCAAGCTGCTGGACCAAGGCCAGGCTGGCGACAACGTCGGCCTGCTGCTGCGCGGTACCAAGCGCGAAGACGTGGAGCGCGGCCAAGTGCTGTGCAAGCCCAACTCCATCAAGCCGCACACGCACTTCACCGCCGAGGTGTACGTGCTGTCCAAGGACGAAGGTGGCCGTCACACGCCTTTCTTCAACAACTACCGTCCTCAGTTCTACTTCCGCACGACCGACGTGACTGGCGCCATCGAGCTGCCAGCCGACAAGGAAATGGTCATGCCCGGCGACAACGTGTCGATCACCGTCAAGCTGATCAACCCCATCGCCATGGAAGAAGGCCTGCGCTTCGCCATCCGTGAAGGCGGTCGTACCGTCGGCGCCGGCGTCGTGGCCAAGATCATTGCTTAA
>NZ_BAAJYR010000911.1:0-627 GCF_057546605.1 Acidovorax sp. KPB24-03
GCCGCGAAGCCGCGCACGGCGGCGCCCACCGATTCGCGCGGGGCGCCGTCCGCGTGCGGCCGCGCGGACTCGTGCACCTTCCAGAAGATCAGCAGCCACGCCAGCGCGGCCAGGCCCGCCAGCACGCCGAACCCCCAGCGCCACGACGCGTGCTGCACCAGCCAGGCCAGCGGCGTGCCCGTGAACAGCATGCCCAGGCCGCCGACGCCCATGGCCACGCCCGACACCACCGCGAACCGCTGGGCCGGAAAATGCCGCGCGATGAACACGGTGCACACCAAAAAAGGCCGGGGCGCAGCCCACGCCGATCAGCGCCTGCCCGAGCAGCACCAGTCCGTAGCCCGGCGCCAGCGCCGAGAGCAGCGCGCCCGCGATGGCCAGCGGAAACGCCGCCAGCAGCGTGCGCCGCACGCCGTACAGGTCGATCCCGATGCCCATGAACAGCTGCATGGTGCCGAAGGCGAACGCGAAGGCCCCGGCGAAGGCACCCAGCGCCGCGGCGACAGCCCGAACTCCGCCCGCAGGCCCGTGGCGATGATCGCGGTGATGGTGCGGAACGCCTGGCTCAGCGCGAAGCCCGACACCAGCGCCAGCAGCATGCCCCAGGCCGCGCGCGCGCGAGGGGCG
>NZ_BAAJYR010000912.1:0-625 GCF_057546605.1 Acidovorax sp. KPB24-03
TCGATGGTCTTGCGCCGGTCGTTCCCGACCCACTTGTCCTCGTCGTTCTCCACTTCGGTGAGCTGGTCCTTTTGCGCATGCAGCCACAGCTGCTCGGCCCCGGCCTTGTCCTCAAAGCGGATGGCGTTGGCATCGCCCGCGCCGTTCTTCAGTCCGTCGCCGAAGGCCCCGCCCTTGCTCGATTTGGTCTTGATGCCCGACTGCGTGGCGTTGGCCGGCAGCGCCCACGGCGGCATGTTGTCGGCGTTGTACACGCAGCCGGTGATGAGGGGGTAGTCGGGGTCGCCGTTGAGGAAGTCGACCACGACTTCCATGTTGATGCGCGGGATGAACAGGGCCCCGAAGCCGGAGCCGGCCCAGCTGCTGGAGACCCGCACCCAGCAGCTGGAGTTCTCGTTCATGGCGCCCACCCGGTCCCAGTGGAACTGCACCTTGACGCGCCCGTACTGGTCGGGCCAGATCTCCTCGCCCGGCGGGCCGACGACGACGGCGGTCTGCGGGCCGGTGGGTCCTGGGTTTCGGCGGTGGTGCGCGCGGGGGGTGTAGGGCACGCTGGTGGGCTGGGCCAGCAGGGTGAACCGCTGGAACGAGCCTTCTTCCTGCGCGTGCCCTTGGGGGCCCGGGG
>NZ_BAAJYR010000913.1:0-623 GCF_057546605.1 Acidovorax sp. KPB24-03
CACGCTGGACGGCGGCGCAGGCGCGACTGGCTGGAGGGCGGCACGGGCTCCAACACCTACCGGCTTCGGCCGGGGCGACGGCCCAGGACACCATCGCGTTCAAGAGCGGTGTTCGCGATGGCAAGCCCGGCGTGCTGCAGTTCAAGGACGGCGTGACCGCCGCTGACCTGGGGCTGCGCCAGGTCCACGACACCGTGCACGGCGGTTATTCGCTGGAGGTGTCGATCAACGGCACGCCCGACAAGGTGACCATCCAGGGATTCTTCTATGGCGACGATCCCGAGGCACCCTACAGCTCGGTGCAGCGGTTCCAGTTCGCCGATGGCTCGGCGTTGGACATTGCCACCATCACGGCCCAGTTGTTCGCGGGCACGGCCTCGGCCGACACCCTCTTCGGCACCAACGCAGCCGACACTCTTCGTGGCGGTTCGGGCAACGACAACCTGTGGGGCGCCGCCGGCAACGACACGCTGCTGGGCGGGGATGGCGACGACGGGCTCTATGGCGAGGCAGGCGACGATGTCATCGACGGCGGCGCAGGCCGGGACTGGCTGGAGGGCGGCACGGGCTCCAACACCTACCGCTTCGGCAAGGGTGATGGTCAGGACACCATTGCGTTCAAG
>NZ_BAAJYR010000914.1:0-622 GCF_057546605.1 Acidovorax sp. KPB24-03
CCACTGCATCAGCGCCACGCCGAGGAACATCGCCATGGTGAACACGGCCATGGCGCGGCCCGTCATCGCGGCGGGGTAGGCCGAGCGCACGTCGGCGTACTGCAGCACCATGTAGCCCGACAGCAGCCCTACGCCGATGGCGCCGCCCACGTCCAGCCAGGCCTGGTGCAGCAACCCGATGGCCACAAACAGCCCCGCCAGCACGCCGGTGAACCCGGCGATCCAGCGCCGGCGCCGCGCGGGGCCCGGGTCCAGCCGCCCGAACAGCGCGGGGCTGAAGAGCGACACGAGCGACACCACCACGGCCACGTTGCCGCTTTGCACCAGCGAAAAGCCGTGCCGCTCGATCAGCAGCGGCCCCAGCCACAGCCCGCGCAGTGCGAGGAACGACGCGTAGGTGTTGAGCGCCAGCAGCACGATGCCCGCTGTGTGCGGCAGCAGGAACAGCGCCGCGAAGCCGCGCACGGCGGCGCCCACCGATTCGCGCGGGGCGCCGTCCGCGTGCGGCCGCGCGGACTCGTGCACCTTCCAGAAGATCAGCAGCCACGCCAGCGCGGCCAGGCCCGCCAGCACGCCGAACCCCCAGCGCCACGACGCGTGCTGCACCAGCCAGGCCAGCGGC
>NZ_BAAJYR010000915.1:0-620 GCF_057546605.1 Acidovorax sp. KPB24-03
CGTCCGCAGGGCCACCCGGCCCCTGCTGCCGGCGGGGGGGCGGTCCGGCGGCGGGCCGGAAAACCATTTGCTCCTTATTTAATAGCAATCAGGGCAATGAATCCACAGGCATGGTGGCCTTTTTGCCCGCAGCGGCGAAAACGGGTTCGCCAGGCCGTCAATGCCTGCGCGGTGGCGCCGGTTCCGGCCTGCGGGCGATGGGCGAGAATCGCGGCTTTGGCTTCAGGCCCTCAGCGCACCCACCGTGCCGGATTCCTCCACCCACCTTCCAGGTCCAGGCGCCACCGCCTCGCCCCCGTCCAACGCCACCGCCATGACGCCGCTGGAGCGCCGCTCCAGCCTCGCGCTGGCGCTGATCTTCGCGCTGCGCATGCTGGGGCTGTTCCTCGTGCTGCCCGTGTTCGCGCTCGAAGCGCGCAAATACCCGGGCGGCGACGATCCCGCGCTCGTCGGCCTGGCCATGGGCATCTACGGCCTCACGCAGGCGGTGCTGCAGCTGCCGCTGGGCATGGCGTCCGACCGCTTCGGGCGCAAGCGCGTGATCGTGCTGGGCCTGGCCGTGTTCGCCGCCGGCAGCCTGCTGGCGGCGCTGGCCGACTCGCTCACCGGGCTGCTGGCTG
>NZ_BAAJYR010000916.1:0-620 GCF_057546605.1 Acidovorax sp. KPB24-03
CGGCGGCACGCGCGCGCTGGCGCTGTTCGAGGACGACATCGCCCCCGGCGCCACGCGGCGCGACCTCACGGGGCAGCTCTCCGCCGTGCCCGGCTGGATCGCCGCCGCGCGCGATGCGCAGCAGGCCAGCGTGGTGCTGGCCACGGGCGACCCGCTGTGCCACGGCATCGCCAGCTACCTGGCCTCGCGCCTGTGCATCGAGGCCATCGAGGTGATTCCCAACGTCTCCACGCTGCAGCTGGCCTGCGCCCGCCTGGGGCTGGCCTGGCAGGACGCGCGCATCGTCTCGGTGCATGCCAGGGATGCGGGCGAGTGGCAGCAGGGCGCGGCGCCGTCGCACGGCCTGTATGCGCTGGCGCAGGCCGTGCGCGCGCACGACCGGCTGGCGGTGCTCACCAGCCCCGACAACACGCCTGCGCGCATCGCCCGCCTGCTGGTGGCCGAGGGCCTGCAGGACGACTTCCAGCTCAGCGTGGCCGAGCGCCTGTGCACGGCCGACGAGCGCGTGTGCGCAGACCTGGCGCCGGCCGACGCGGCGCAGCAGGCCTTCGCCGACCCCAACGTGGTGCTGCTGGTGCGCACGCGCCAGCGGCCCGCGCCGGTGCGCTTCGGCCTGCCCG
>NZ_BAAJYR010000917.1:0-619 GCF_057546605.1 Acidovorax sp. KPB24-03
CGTCGAACAGCGCGGCGATGCCCGCCGGCATGGCGCCCGCGCGGATGCGGCGCAGGCCCTGCGCCACCAGGCGGCGGTTGTTGCTGTCGAGGCGCACCACGTCGGCCACGGTGCCCAGCGCGACCAGCGGCAGCAGCGGCTCCAGCTTGGGCTGGCTGGCCTTGTCGAACACGCCGCGTTCGCGCAGCTCGGCGCGCAGCGCCATCAGCACGTAGAACATGACGCCCACGCCGGCGATGGATTTGCTCTCGAAGGTGCAGCCGGGCTGGTTGGGGTTGACCATGGCATCGGCCAACGGCAGCGCGGGGCCGGGCAGGTGGTGGTCGGTGACGAGCACCTGCAGGCCCAGCGCCTTGGCCTCGGCCACGCCGTCCACGCTGGCGATGCCGTTGTCCACGGTGATGAGCATGTCGGCGCCGCGCTCGTGCACGCGGCGGGCAATGCTGGGGGTGAGGCCGTAGCCGTCCGCCACGCGGTCGGGCACCAGGTAGTCCACCTGCCGCGCACCCAGCAGGCGCAGGCCGCGCACGGCCACGGCGCAGGCGGTGGCGCCGTCGCAGTCGTAGTCGGCCACCACGATGAGGCGGCGGTCCTGCGCGATGGCGTCGGCCAGCAGCAC
>NZ_BAAJYR010000918.1:0-617 GCF_057546605.1 Acidovorax sp. KPB24-03
CCGGCGCCTGGACCCGGGTGCAGCGCGAGGGCCTGGGCCTGCCCACCCGCGAGGCGCTGGAAGCCGCCCAGCGCGCGGCCTGGCGCAATGCCTTGTGCACCGCCCACGTGGATGTGCTGTGGCGCAGTGGCGACGAGGGCGGCGAGCCTTTGCTGGCCAGTCCGCTGGTGCTGGCCCTGCAGCTTGCCGGGCAGGCCCGCGCCGGCACCGATCCGCGAAGTGCGCGCGAAGTGCCGCTTGCACCCGTGCCCCGGCCGATGCCGACGGGCGAGGCCCTGCCCGTGCTGCAGTTGTCCTCCACCGCCTATTCCGATCTGCGCCACTGCCCCTACCGCTTCTTCGCGTTGCGCCAATTGGGCCTGCAGGAATCCGACGAGCTGGGCGCCGAAGTGGGCAAGCGGGATTTCGGCAACTGGCTGCATGCCGTACTCCAGCACTTCCACGAGGCGCTGCAGGCGGCGCCCACCGAAGTCTTGCCGGCGCGCCGCGCGCTCATGGATGCCGCGGCCGAGGCCGTCACCCACGCGCAGCGGCTGGCATCGGGCGAGTTCCTGCCGTTCGCCTCCGGCTGGCCGGCCCTGCGCGACGGCTACCTTCGCTGGCTGCAGGACCACGAA
>NZ_BAAJYR010000919.1:0-616 GCF_057546605.1 Acidovorax sp. KPB24-03
TGGTCGCCAGCGCGCTGCTGCTGGTCGTCGGCGCCTGCGTGGGCAGCACGGGATTCGACAGCCTGCTGCGCATGGGCCAGGACCCGGTGGCCTGGCAGATCGTGTGGGAGATCCGCCTGCCGCGCACTCTGGGCGCCTGGCTGGCGGGCGCGCTGCTGGGGCTGGCGGGCGCGGTGGCGCAGGGCCTGTTCCGCAACCCGCTGGCCGATCCATATTTGCTGGGCTCGGCCTCGGGCGCGGCGCTGGGCGGCGCGCTGGCGATGGTGGTGTTCGGCGTGTCGCCCATGGCGGCGCAATGGCTGGCGCGGCTGGGCGTCACCGGCATGGCGTTTCTCGGCGCGGCCGGCGCCGTGGCCCTGACCCTGGTGCTGGCGCGCGGGGTGCAGCACACGCTGCGCCTGCTGCTGGCCGGGGTGATCGTGGGCGTGGTGCTGGGCGCGCTGCGCGACCTGGTGGAGCTGGCCTCGCCGGACATCCTGCAGGCCATGCAGGCCTTCACGCTGGGCAGCACCAGCTTCGTCGGCTGGGTGGCCTGCGGCGCTCATGGCCGGGGCGTGGGCGCTGTGCGGCATCGCCGCGTGGACCCTGTCGCGCGCGCTCGACGGCCTGACGCTGG
>NZ_BAAJYR010000920.1:0-615 GCF_057546605.1 Acidovorax sp. KPB24-03
TCATCGCATCCGATGCCAGCGCGGCGGCGCTGGAGCGCGCCGCCGCCACGCTGAGCGGCGCCGGCCATGTGGGGCTGCGGCACTGGCGCTTTCCGCAGCACTGGCCCGAGGCTCCCAGTGACCTCATCGTGGTGGCGGAACTGGCCTATTACCTGCCGCCGGCCGACTTCGCCCATTTCCTCGCGCAGGTGCCCGGGCATCTGCAGCGCGGCGGCCACCTGGCGATGTGCCACTGGCGCGCGCCGGTGGCCGATGCGCCGGCCCATGGCGACGGCGTCCACGCGCAGGCGCGGGACACCCTGGCGCTCGACCACGTGGGCGGCTGGTGCGACGAAGACATGCGCATCGACGTGTGGCAGAACGGGAGTGGTACCTCGGTGGCGGAGGCGGGCGGCGCGCAGGAGCGGCTGGCCCGTGCGGCGGAGGGCGCCCCATGATCGGCGTGTGCATTCCGGCGCACGACGAAGCCGCCCTCATCGGCGCCTGCCTGGATTCGGTGTGCGCGGCGGCCGCGCAGGTGCAGGAACCCGTGCGCATCGTGGTCGTGGCCGATGCCTGCCGGGACGCCACGGCGGCCCTGGCGCGCACGTGGGGCTGCGACGTGGTGGAGATCGG
>NZ_BAAJYR010000921.1:0-614 GCF_057546605.1 Acidovorax sp. KPB24-03
GCCGAGGTGGCGGGCTGCGCACCCGCCTGGGGCCGGCGGACGAGATCGTGCAGGCCCGCGTGCGGGCGTCGCAGGCCCGCGCAGCGCAGGCGCCCCTGGCCGAAGCCGGTGCCCGTGCCGCGCAGGCCCTGGCCGTGTTGGTGGGCCGCACCACCCCCGATCCGGCCTGGAGCGACGAGGTGCCCGGCAGCGCGCCTCCCACGTTGGCGCCGTTCGCCCTGGTCGAACTGCCCGCCGATCTGCTGCGCACCCGCCCCGACGTGCACGCCGCCGAGGCCGAGGTGAACAAGGCGGCCGCGGCGCTGGGGCTGGCGCGCTCCGAGCTGTACCCGCGCATCGCGCTCATGGGTTCGCTGCTCTATTCGTACAACATCACCCAGCATTTCCGCACGCGCAGCGAAAACGCCCCCGCGCTCGGGCCCGTCATCGACGTTCCGCTGTTCGACTGGGGCCGTCGGCAGATGCAGGTGCAGGCCCGGCAGGAAGCGGTGAACGCCGCGCTCCTCGGCTACCGAAAGGCCGTGAACAACGGCGTGGCCGAGGTGGAGGGCGCCCTCGCGGCCCTGGGGGCACAGCAGGCCCGCGCGGACGCGCTCGCCCAGGCCCTGGGCCTG
>NZ_BAAJYR010000922.1:0-614 GCF_057546605.1 Acidovorax sp. KPB24-03
CGGGTGGCGGCACCTCGGGCTGGGGATACACCAGCACCTGCGCCGCGGGCCGCCAGAGGGTCCAGACGCGGAAGGTGCCCAGCGGAAAGCGCGTCTCGGCCGTGAGCGTGGGCGCATCGTGCAGCCCGCGCCGCAGCGGCTGGTAGGCCACCTGCACGCTGGCCGAGCCCTCGGCGGGCACGTCGGTCCAGACCCATTTGGTGTCCGTGCCCGCGCCGTGCACCGCCACCGCGATGCCGTGGCGCGCGGTGCGCCGCGTGTGGCTCAGCTGCACCTCCAGCGCGGTGCTGGTGCCCAGGAACTGCGGCTCCGGCGCCACCAGGTGCAGGGTGAGGCCGCGCAGCGTGCCGTGGCAGATGTGGATGCCCACCACCGCGCTGCCGGCCAGCAGGAAGGTGAGCAGGTAGCCCAGGTTCAGCTGGAAGTTGATGGACGCCACGAGCAGTACCAGCAGCGTGAGCGCCAGCATCCAGCCCGCGCCCGTGGGCAGGATGTACACGTTGCGCTGGGTGAGCGTGACGGTGTCGGTGCGCTTGATGCGCGACTGCCACCAGCGCTGCCAGCGCCGCTGCAGGGCGGACAGCGGCCGAAGGGCCGCGCGCGGGGGCGTGCGG
>NZ_BAAJYR010000923.1:0-614 GCF_057546605.1 Acidovorax sp. KPB24-03
CATGACGCGCGCCCCACGCCGGCGCCATCGCCGCACAGGACACCCTGCGCACCGGCATCGCGGTGCTGGCGCTGCTGGTGGTGGGATCGGGTGCCTGGCTGGGCTGGATGCTGCTGCGCGGCCTGCGCCAGGTGCGGCGCCTGGAAGGTGCGCTGGCGCAGGCCCAGGGCGACACCGTGCCGCACCTGGAGCGCACCGGCATCCGCGAGCTGGACCGCATCGTCGACGGCTTCAACGCGTTCGGCACCCGCCTGGAAGACGCCCGGGCACGGCTGAAGGAGGCCCTGGCCCAGCGCCACCGCGACCTGCGCCTGACCGCCCTGGGCCGCATGACGGCCTCGGTCGCGCACGAGATCCGCAATCCCATCGCCGCCATGCGCCTGAAGGCGGACAACGCCCTGGCCGCGCCGCCGGCCCGCCATGCCGACGCGCTGGCGTCCATCGTCACGCAGATCGACCGTTTGGAGGGCCTGGTGCAAAGCCTGCTCTCGCTGGTGCAGCCGCTCAACCTCCACCCCCGCACCGTGCCGCTCGGCCCCTGGCTGCAGGAACGGCTGGACACCGCCCGCCCAGCGGCCCAGGCCCGCGGCGTGCGGCTGGCGCTGCGCGGCGAG
>NZ_BAAJYR010000924.1:0-612 GCF_057546605.1 Acidovorax sp. KPB24-03
GCGCTGGAGATCGTGGCGCGCGGCGACCGCAAGAGCTCGCGCGTGGTGGGACGCAAGGTCGGCGACCTGCACCTGCCGCCCGAGGTGCACATGGGGCTGATCGTGCGCGGGCTGTCCGGCGCGGAGCCGGGCGCGGATGCGGCGCTGGCCGAGGGCGATGGCCCGGATGCCTTCGCCGAACCCCAGGTCATCATTCCGCGCAGCCACACGGTGATCGAAAGCGGGGACCACGTGGTGTTCTTCCTGCCGAACAAGCGGCTGGTGCGCGATGTGGAAAAGGCCTTCCGCCTGGGCGCGACGTTCTTCTGAACCCGCGCCCCCGACCCTCTTCGTTTCCTTCCACACCGACACCATGGCGGACCTTCTTCCCGTTCTGCGCGTGCTGGGCGCGCTGCTCGCCCTGTTCTCGCTGGCCTTCGGCGTGCCGCTGGCGGCCTCCTGGTGGACGGGCGACGGCCTGTGGCCGCAATACGCCGGCGCCCTGGCGGCCACGCTGCTGTGCGGCGGCGGGCTGTGGGCGGGTCTGCGCCACCAGGCGCGCGAACTGCAGCCGCGCCACGGCATCATCCTCGTCGCGCTCGTGTGGGTGGTGCTGCCGCTGTTCGCCGCGCT
>NZ_BAAJYR010000925.1:0-611 GCF_057546605.1 Acidovorax sp. KPB24-03
GTTGCTGCTGCCGGCGATGGCCCCCGCCCTGGTGCCCCGGGCCCTTTGAAGCGCCGACCGGCTGGCGCTGCTGGCGCCGGCCACGGTGTTTCTGAACGGCGCGGCCCTGCAGGCACTCGGGCTGCGCGGCGATGCCGTGGTACCGGCACTGCAGCTGCGCACGGGCCTGCAGGTGCACACGGTGCTCGTGGCGGGCACGGTGGCTGCGGGCGGCGCGCCGCTGGCCGTGATGGACATCGGCGCGGCGCAGGACCTGTTCCAGCGCGGCGGGCAACTGAGCCGCATCGACGTGCAGCTGCGCCCCGGCGCCAGTGCCGACGCCTTCCGCCAGGCGTTGCAGGCCCTGCCAGGCGCATCGGCCGGCGTGGCCGTGCTGCAGCCCGGGGATGCCACCGCGCGCACGAGCAACCTGTCGCGCGCCTACCGCGTCAACCTGACCGTGCTGGCGCTGGTGGCGCTGTTCACCGGGGCCTTCCTCGTGTTCTCGGTGCTGGCCCTGAGCGTGGCGCAACGCGCGCCGCAGTTCGCCCTGCTGGCCGTGCTGGGCCTCACGCCCCGACAGCCGGGCTGGGCCCTGGTGGCTGGCCGAGTCGGCGGCGCTGGGCGCGGCA
>NZ_BAAJYR010000926.1:0-605 GCF_057546605.1 Acidovorax sp. KPB24-03
GTTGTCCTCCGGGGGCCTCGCCGTGTGCGCGGTGGGGTTGTGGTGGCTGAGCGATTGCGCGCCGGGCTCGCCGGCGGCGGTGCTGGCCGGGCCCCTGCTGCTGATCGGCGTGGGCATCGGCCTGCCGTGGGGGTTGATGGACGGGCTGGCCGTGAGCGTGGTGCCGCCCGAGCGCGCGGGCATGGCCACCGGCCTCTTCAACACCGTTCGCGTGGCCGGCGAGGGACTCGCGCTGGCCCTGGTAGGCGCCGGGCTGGTGGCGCTGCTGGCCCTGCAGTGGCCGCAGGTGCCGGTGGGCGATGCGGCGCGCGCCGCCCAATCCCTCGTGGCGGGGGACCTGTCCCGCGCCCGGGCGCTGCTGCCCCAGCTGTCGCAGGCCGAACTGCTGCAGGGCTACGGCCGCGCCTTCGCCGCCTTGCTGCGCGTGCTGGCCGGGGTGACCGTGTTCACGGCGGCGGCAGTGTTCGCCTGCCTGCGGGTGGGCGGCGCACGCGGGGCGGCGCTTTCTACAATCGAGGGCTAGCCGTCTTACCCTTGCCCGCCTCCAATGTCCACACCCGAATCCCCGCCCGCGCCCGCCCCGGCCACCACGCCTTTCGAATGGA
>NZ_BAAJYR010000927.1:0-601 GCF_057546605.1 Acidovorax sp. KPB24-03
ATGCGCCGCGAAGTGGCAAGAGGGACGAGAAAAAAGGAAGAGGGAACGGGGCAGGGACGAGACGCCTGGAAGGCGCCCAGGGCGGCCTCAGTGCGGCGTCATGGTGGCGGCGGGCGGAACGCCGGCACGCGCACCGCGGTGCCGATGCGCCGGCACTGGCCCTGGATGCGCTCCACCCAGGGGCGGCTCACGAGGAAGGTGCTGGAACCCACGGCCTCGTCGGTGGGCACCACGTCGGTCCGCAGGTTCACCGATTTGCCATTCGCCAGCGCCGCGCCGCGCTCGGCCGGGTCGTCGTCCTGTGCGGGGTTCGGGGCCCCTGGCGTCACCGGAGGCGGCACCCGCAGCCGGTAGATGTGTGATCCGGTGGTCCAGACCATCCACACCAGCGCAAAGCCTTCCGGATCGGCCTTGGACGGCGGAAACGCCTGCTGCACGAAGCAAAACGATTGGGGCCGCCGCGTCTGCCGCAGCTCCGTCAGGAACGCGCGGAGCATGGCCGGGCTGGCGATGTGTTCGGTGGCTGGCGTCGAGAAGGCCGGGTCGGCCGCCACGGGCTGCGGTTGCGGCGCGGTGCCCTGGCGGCCCGCGTCGGCCCAGG
>NZ_BAAJYR010000928.1:0-600 GCF_057546605.1 Acidovorax sp. KPB24-03
CCCCACGCCGGTCAGGCACGCGGCGCTCCACCCGCCGCGCTGCCAGGCGGCGGAGCCGAGCGCCGAGCCCAGCGCCGCCCCGGTGAAGTAGGTGGTCATGTAGACCGCGTTCAGGCGCGAACGGGCCTCGGGGGCCAACTGGTAGATCACGTTCTGGTTGCTGATGTGCACGCCCTGCAGCGCCAGGTCGATCGCCAGCATGCCCACCAGGAACCACACGATGGACGTGCCCCCGAGCCACAGCGCCGCCCAGCTGGCCAGCACCAGCAGCACCGATACGCGGGTGGTGAGCTGCTCGCACCCCTGGTCCGCCAGTCGGCCGGCCACGTTGGCCATCAGCGCCCCGGCCACGCCCGCCAGCCCGACCAGCCCGATCTGCGCATCGCCCAGGCGGTGGGCGGGGCCTGCCAGCATCAGGGCCATGGTGGAGAACAGCACGCTCACCGAGGCGAATGACAGTCCGCCCAGCAGCGCCCGGCTGCGCAGCCTGGGGTGCCGCCGCGCGAGCGTGCCCAGCGAGCGCAGCACCTGCCCGTAGCTCGGCGGGTGGGGGTTGCGCAGCGTGGGCAGGGCGAACCACAGCGCCGCGGCCACCACCAG
>NZ_BAAJYR010000929.1:0-599 GCF_057546605.1 Acidovorax sp. KPB24-03
CGAGGCCACCGCGGCCATCGGGCGGGCGCATGCGGCCTTCCAGGCCTGGCGCAATGTGCCGGCGCCGCGCCGGGGCGAGCTGGTGCGCCTGCTGGGCGAAGAGCTGCGCGCGGCCAAGGCCGACCTGGGCCTGCTGGTGACCATCGAGGCGGGCAAGGTCCCGTCCGAGGGGCTGGGCGAGGTGCAGGAGATGATCGACATCTGCGACTTCGCCGTGGGCCTGTCGCGCCAGTTGTACGGCCTGACGATCGCCACCGAGCGCACCGGCCACCGCATGATGGAAACATGGCACCCGCTGGGCGTGTGCGGCGTGATCTCGGCGTTCAATTTTCCCGTGGCGGTGTGGTCCTGGAATGCCGCGCTGGCGCTGGTGTGCGGCGATCCGGTGGTGTGGAAGCCGTCGGAAAAAACCCCGCTCACGGCGCTGGCCACGCACGCGATCGCGCAGCGCGCCATCGCCCGCTTCGGCGCCGATGCGCCCGCCGGCCTGCTGGAGCTGATCATCGGCCAGCGCGACCTGGGCGAGGTGCTGGTGGATGACGCGCGCGTGCCGGTGCTGTCGGCCACGGGCTCCACCGCCATGGGCCGGGCCGTGGCCC
>NZ_BAAJYR010000930.1:0-598 GCF_057546605.1 Acidovorax sp. KPB24-03
CGCCCGGGCCCTGCGCCCCCGCTGGCCTGCGCGCCGTCAGTCCGCCGACGCGATCAGGTCCACCTCCACCGAGGCGTTCTTGGGCAGCTGCAGCACGCCGACCGAGGTGCGCGTGTGCGCCCCGGCCACCGGCCCCAGCACGTGAAATAGCACCTGCGAGGCCGCATCGGCCACCTCGCTTTGCTGCGTGAAGCCGGGCGCGGACTGCACGTACACCGTGATGCGCGGCACGGCGCGCACCGCATCCAGCGTACCCAGGCTGCGCTGCAGCGGCGCCAGGGCGCGCATCACGCACACCTGGGCGGCATGCTGCGCGCGCTCCAGGGGCACCTGCGCGCCCACGGCGCCGGTGACCACCACGGTGTCGCCCACGCGCGGGATCTGGCCGCTCAGGTAGATCTGCCGGCCGTCGCGCACCAGCGGCACGTAGTTGCCGCCGATCTTGATCTCGCCATCGAAGCGGTGGCCCAGGGCCAGCGCCTGTTCTTCGAACCGTGCATCGCAGGACATGGAATCTTTCCTCGGGTGTGGGACGGTGGAGGGAGTTGAAACAAAAAGTGCCCCCAGCACAATGGGTACTAGGGCATAGTGCTATTAA
>NZ_BAAJYR010000931.1:0-594 GCF_057546605.1 Acidovorax sp. KPB24-03
CGCGCGCGGCGAGATCGCCATCGGCGAGGGGCCGCTGAACCGCGCGGCGTTCGCCATCCACGCGGCACTGCACGAGGCGCGGCCCGACATCGTGGCCGCCGCGCACACGCACTCCACGTACGGCAAGGCATGGTCCACGCTGGGGCGCACGCTCGATCCGCTGTCGCAGGACGCCTGCATCTTCTACGAAGACCATGCGCTGTTCGACGACTTCACGGGCGTGGTGTGGGAAACGGACGAGGGCTTTCGCATCAGCGAGGCGCTGGGCGCGCGCAAGGCGGTCATCCTGAAGAACCACGGCATCCTCACGGCCGGGCCCAGCGTGGAGTCGGCCGCGTGGTGGTACATCGCGCTGGAAAACGCGTGCCACACCCAGTTGCTGGCCGAGGCCGCCGGCACGCCGCAGCCCATCCGGCACGAGGTGGCGCGCCACACCCATGGGCAGATCGGCGGGCCGGGCGGGGCGCATTTCACGTTCAAGAGCCTGTTCGAGACCGTGGTGCGCGAAGACCCCGGGGTGCTGCAGTGAACGCACCGCTCACCGCCGGCCAGCGGGCCCGCACGCTGGCCGCCGAGTTCGGCGCGCGCGCGGCG
>NZ_BAAJYR010000932.1:0-592 GCF_057546605.1 Acidovorax sp. KPB24-03
GGCGAGTTCGGCCAGCAGTTGCGTGTCGACCTCGGCGCGGTTGGCGTGGGTGATGGTCTCGCCCTGGGCGATCTTGGTGAGCTTGCCCACCATGCCGCCGATGACGACCTCGCGCAGCCCCTGGGCCACGGCCTCGTCGAGCGCGTAGCGCAGGAAGTCGCCCATCTGCACGAAGCAGGCGGCGGGCAGCTGCGCGCGCTCCTTCATGGCGAACTGCTCGGTGCGCCCGCCGGTGGTGAGCACCACCACGCCGTGGCCCAGCGTGGCCGCCACCTGCACGCCCTGCACCACGCTCGCGCGGTAGGCCGAGGTGGAGTAGGGCTTGACGATGCCGGTGGTGCCGAGGATGGAGATGCCGCCCAGGATGCCCAGGCGCGCGTTGAGCGTCTTCTTGGCCATTTCCACGCCCTGCGGCACGGAGATGGTGACCTCCAGCCCCGCATGGGCGAGCAGCGCCTCGCCCACGGCGCGCACGTTCTCTTCGATGTTTTGGCGCGGCACCGGGTTGATGGCCGGGCCGCCCACCGCCAGGCCCAGGCCGGCCATGGTGACGGTGCCCACGCCGAAGCCGCCCGCCAGCCGCACCGCGCCG
>NZ_BAAJYR010000933.1:0-592 GCF_057546605.1 Acidovorax sp. KPB24-03
GGTGCCTGGCCCTGCCGGCGCCGACGGCGGCGCTGGCCGGGGGCGTGCTGCTGGCCTGGGCCTATGCCGTGTTCAGCGGCTGGGGCGTGCCGGCGCAGCGCACGGTGTGCATGCTGGCCACCGTGGCGCTGCTGCGGCTTTCCGGGCGGCGCTGGCCCTGGCCCCAGGTCTGGCTGCTGGCCTGCGCGGTGGTCGTGCTGTCCGATCCCTGGGCGCTGCTGCAGGCGGGGTTCTGGCTGAGCTTCGTCGCGGTGGCGGTGCTTTTTGCTACTGATTCAATAGCAAAGGAGGTAAATGAATCTAGGGCATCGGGCCGATTGGCCGCCATGCTGCGCGAGCAGTGGGTGGTCACGCTCGCCCTCACGCCGCTCACGCTGCTGCTGTTCGGGCAGGTGTCCGTCGTCGGCCTGCTGGCCAACCTGGTGGCGATTCCCTGGATCACGCTGCTGGTCACCCCGCTGGCTTTGGCCGGCACCCTGTGGGCGCCGCTGTGGACCGCCGCCGCGTGGTGCGTGCTGCCGTTTGCCGGCCTGCTGCAGTGGCTGGCCGCGTTGCCGTGGGCCGCGGTGTCGCTGCCCGCCGCTCCGGTGTG
>NZ_BAAJYR010000934.1:0-591 GCF_057546605.1 Acidovorax sp. KPB24-03
CCGGGTGCGCCTGCACCGTGTCGGGGCGGGCCGCGCGGTCGGCCAGCAGCGCATGCAGGCGCTGGCTGAACGCGTCGCGGTTGGCCAACTGCGTGAGGGCGTCGAGCCCGCCCGCCCAGTTCTCGCGGCGGCGGGCCTCGCGCGCGGCGGTGAGGTCCTCCAGCATCCAGACCGTGCCCGCATCGCCTGAGGCGCCCCGCACCGAGCGGCCCAGCACGCGGGCCCATACCGCGCTGCCGTCCTGGCGCAGGAAGCACACGTCGCCATCGAAGGTGCCGTGCGCCGAGAACTCCGCCCGCACGCGCCGCTTGAGGTGCTCGTACTCGGCATCGCTCACGTAGAGCACGCGGGCCAGCCGCCCCTGCAGCTGCGCTGGCTCGTAGCCCAGCATGCGGCCGGCCTGCAGGCTCACGACCTGCAGGTTCTCGCCGCGCGTGATGATGATGCCGGTGGGCGCGTGGTCCAGGATGGACTGCAGCTGCCCCCGCAGCAGCCCCATCTGCGACTGCGTGCTGGCGCGCTCGTCGAGCAGGCCGCGGCAGGCCGCCGCCAGCCCGTCCACCTCGCCGGCGCCCTGCGGCCAGGGCATGT
>NZ_BAAJYR010000935.1:0-589 GCF_057546605.1 Acidovorax sp. KPB24-03
CCCCGCCCGCGCCCTGTACTCGGCCATCACCTGGCTGGCCCAGCCGCTGCTGCGCGCCAAGCTGCGCCGCCGCGCCGCCACCGAGCCCGGCTACGGCGTGGCCGTGGAAGAACGCTTCGGCCACTACCCGCAGGCGATGGACAGCCTGGCCCCCATCAGCACCACCGGCCTGGGCAATCCCTTCGTCTGGGTGCATGCCGTCTCGCTGGGCGAGACCCGGGCCGCCGCCATCCTGCTGGCCGAGCTGCGCCAGTTGCTGCCCGGCATGCGCCTGCTGCTCACCCATGGCACCGCCACCGGCCGCGCCGAAGGCGAGAAACTGCTGCAACCCGGCGACGTGCAGGTCTGGCAGCCGTGGGACACGCCCGGCGCGGTGCGGCGCTTTCTGCAGCAGTTCCGCCCCGAGATCGGCATCCTCATGGAAACCGAGATCTGGCCCAACCTGCTGGCCGGCTGCCGCCAGCGCGGCATTCCCGTGGTGCTGGCCAACGCCCGCCTCAACGCCCAATCGCTCGCCGGCGCACGCCGCCTGTCATGGCTGTCCCGCCCCGCCTACGCGGGCCTGGCCGCCGCCTGGGCCCAGACCGAG
>NZ_BAAJYR010000936.1:0-589 GCF_057546605.1 Acidovorax sp. KPB24-03
CTGCGCTCGGCCGATGCCAACCGCGCCCCCGCAGGTCGGCGTGTCCACCGGCGTATCGCGGCAGGCGGGCGCCAACACCGCCACGGGCGGCCCGGTGCCGGCCACGCTGGCCACGGCGGGCTTGAACGTGTCGTATGAGCTCGACCTGTTCGGCCGCCTGTCGCAGGCCAGCGATGCCGCGCGGCTCGACGCCCAGGCACGCGATGCGCTGCTGCAGAGCACGCGGCTCATGGTGCAGGCCGACGTGGCGCAGACCTATCTGCAATGGCGTGCGGTGCAGGCCGAGCGCGTGCTGGTGGAGGAAAGCCTGGCCGCCTACCGCGACACGCTGCGCCTCACGCAGCGCCGCTACCAGGCGGGCGACGTGGCCGAGCTGGACCTGGCACGCGTGCAGACGGAAGTGGCCGCCACCGAATCGGAGGCGCTCGCGTTGGAGCGCCAGCAGGTGCTGCTGAACAACGCCCTGGCCGTGCTGGTGGGTGACGTGGCGAGCGGCTTCGCCGTGGCGCCTGCGGGCAGTGCAGGCGCGGCGGCTGCTGGCGAAGCGGTGCTGCCCGTGATCCCGGCCGGCGTGCCCGGCACGGTGCTG
>NZ_BAAJYR010000937.1:0-588 GCF_057546605.1 Acidovorax sp. KPB24-03
CCACGCCCAGCACCAGCGCCGCGGCCGATCCATAGAAGATCCCGTGCGCCGCGCCGCGGTCCAGCAGCGCGCCAAAGATCGGGGCTGCCACGCAAAAGCCCAGGTCCAGGCCCGAATACACCGTGCCATAGACCCGGCCCGTCGCCCCGGGGGGCGCGGCCCGCTTGATGAGCATGTCGCGCGAGGGGCCCGCCAGGCCCGTGCCCAGGCCCGCGATGGCGGCGAACGCCACGGCGCCCATGCCGGGCAGCCAGCCGGTGCCCACCAGCAGCAGCAGCACGCCGGTGGCCAGCAGGCACACGGTGATGATGCCCTCCAGCCGCGCCACGCGGCCGGCGAGAAAGCCGCCCACCACCATGCCGGCGGCGCCGCACAGCATGTAGCCCGTGACCACCATGGAGGTCACCGCCAGCGGCAGGCCGTACATCTGCTGCAGCGCGGGGCTGGCGAAGCTCTGGATGGCGCTCAGGGCGCAGGTGGTCCAGAAGAAGAACGAGAAGCACAGCCACACCGAGGGCAGCTTGAGGAAGGCCATGGGGTGCTCGGCCACGGCCGCAGCGCCCGGCGCGCCGGCGGTGCCGGGCTTGG
>NZ_BAAJYR010000938.1:0-588 GCF_057546605.1 Acidovorax sp. KPB24-03
CACGTCCTGCATGCGGGGCGCGGCCTCGGCCGCCGGGCCGCGGGCGTCGGCGGCACTGTCCAGTTGCGCGAGCATGCGCGCGATGCGGTCGGCCAGGTGCTCGTTGGTGAGCTTTTCGCGAAAGCGCTCCACCATGAGCGGAAAGGCGAACGGGCTCGGCCGCAGCAGCGCCCGCACCACGCGCTGCTGGCCCTGCATGCGGCGCAACGCGGCCAGCAGCTGGGCCACGTCCAGTTCCTGGCTCAGCACCTCTTCGTCGGCCTGGCGCAGCAGCATGTTGGTGGTGTCGTATTTGCGAAAGACCTCGAAGAACAGTTGCGACGACGCCTGCAGCTGGCGGGCGCTGCGGCGCTCGCCGGGGTGGCTCTGGAAGATCAGCCCCGACACGCGCGCGATCTCGCGAAAGCGCCGCCGCGCCATCTCGGTGGCGTTCAGGCTGGCCAGCACTTCGTGCAGCAGGGCCTGGCGCTCGGGGTCGCCGTGCGGCGCCTCGGGCAGGGGGTGGCCCGCGGCATCGTCGGCTTCGGCCCGGGCGGCATTGGCCGTGTTGCGGATGGCCAGGACTTCGCTGGCGGGCACGCGCAGGTC
>NZ_BAAJYR010000939.1:0-587 GCF_057546605.1 Acidovorax sp. KPB24-03
GGCCGGTGCTCGGTGTCGCTCGTGGGGTGCACCACCAGCGGGTGGTGCGTGACCACGATGCGCCAGCGGTCGCGCGGGGCCGAGGCCAGGCGCTGCGCCACCGCGTCGATCTGAGCATGCGACAGGCTGCCGCGCTCGTGCCGCCAGGGCCGCGTGGTGTTCACCCCCACGGCCAGGAAGCCGTCCACGTCGCACACCGGCTCCAGGTCGCGCCCCCACCAGCGCTCGTAGCGGCGGTAGGCCCGGCCCAGCCGCTCCCACCAGGCGAACAGCGGCACGTCGTGGTTGCCGGGCATGACCAGCCGATGCGGCACGCCCAGGCCGGCGATGAACGCATGCGCCTGCTCGAACTGCTCGGCCGTGGCGCGCTGCGTGAGATCGCCCGACACCACCAGCAGCGACACGTCCAGCGTCTTGACCAGCCGGGCCACCGCCGCGCACACACGCGGGTCGTGCGCACCGAAGTGCAGGTCCGACAGGTGCATGAGAACGCTCATGGACGGTCTTCGGGGCGGGTGCCTCAGCCGGCCGCCAGGCCGGGTACCGCCACCGGGGCGCCCTCCGGAAGGGGCGGCCGGGGGGCGGGG
>NZ_BAAJYR010000940.1:0-586 GCF_057546605.1 Acidovorax sp. KPB24-03
TCGATCTCGGCCAGCAGCTTGATGAGCTGGCGGCGCTTTTCCTCCTGCGCCAGCGCGTCGGCGCTCTGGCTGGGCTGGCGCGGGTCGGGCACCGGCAGGGTGGCCAGCTGCTTGCGCAGCTGGGCCAGCAACTGGCTTTGCTGCTCCTGCATGGCGTCGAGCTTGCGCTGGGCCTCCTCGAAATCGTCGCCCACCGCCGTCAGGGCCGAGTAGGGCAGGGGGCTGGTCGCGCGGCCCTTGGCGGCCTCGCCGCCGCCGGCCAGCGACGACTGCGCGATCGCCTGGGCCTTGTCCGGCCGCTCGCTGGACTTGGCGTTGACCAGGATCACCTCCAGGGGCGTGTCCTGGAAGACGCGGTTGAAACTCTCGGGGTCGATGAACCGCACCGACAGCAGCACCGCATGCACGGCGATGGACACGCCGAGCGCCAGCTGCAGCGTGCTGAATCGTTGGAAGAAGGCGGGCAGTTTCACGGCGCCCGATTATCCGTGCTGGCGCTGGCGCCGGCCTCGGTTTCGTTCACGTCCACCGCGATGGCGATGGGGCCGGCCACGGCCTCTTCGTCGTCCTCGCCTGCCTCGTCGCC
>NZ_BAAJYR010000941.1:0-583 GCF_057546605.1 Acidovorax sp. KPB24-03
GGCTTGCCTGGTGCGGCTCGCGCGGGTGGATGCTGGCCTGCGGCCTGGTCTTCATGGGCGGCGCGACGGGGCTGCGGGCGCTGCTGTTCCTGCAGGGGGCCTTGCCGCCGGCGCTGGAAGGCCGCGACGTTGCCATCGTGGGCGTGGTGGCTGCCATGCCGCAGACCGGCGAATCCGGCGTGCGCCTGCGCATGGCGGTGGAATCGGCGGTGCTGGAGGGCCAGGCGGTCGCGGTGCCGCCGGTGATCGATGTGGCTTGGTACGTGGGCACCTTCGGCGAGGCCGCTGGCGCGGCGGACGTGCGGCGGCTGTCCACCCAGGTGCAGGCTGGCGAGCGCTGGCGCATGACCGTGCGCCTGAAGGCACCCCACGGCCTGCGCAACCCGCACGGTTTCGATGCCGAGCTGGCGTGGTGGGAGCAGGGCGTGCAGGCCACCGGCTACGTGCGCACCGGCGCGCGGGACGAACCGCCCCGCCGGCTGGAGGCACCTGGCGTTACCCGGTGCAGCGGCGCGCCAGGCGGTGCGCGATGCCATCCTGGCCCATCTCGCGCCGGTCGATGCCGGCACGGGCCTGGACGAAG
>NZ_BAAJYR010000942.1:0-574 GCF_057546605.1 Acidovorax sp. KPB24-03
AGAGATCTTCGGCCCCGTGCTCACGGTGCAGACCTTCGACACCGAGGAAGAAGGCCTGGCCCTGGCCGCGCACGCGCACTACGGCCTGGCGGCCGGCGTGCACACCGCCGACATCGGCCGCGCGCTGCGCGCCATGCGCGGCATCAGCGCGGGCACCGTCTGGATCAACCGCTACGGGCGCAGCGCGGACTTCGTCATTCCCACCGGCGGCTACCACCAGTCGGGCATCGGCAAGGACCTGGGCCGCCAGGCCGTGGAGGCCAACCTGCGCTTCAAAAGCGTGCTCATCGACTTTGCTGCGGCGCACTAACGGTGCACGGTTGCACGCCGGCGGTGCAGACCGCACGGCATGCCGCAAGGCCCCCGGCAAACCGCAGCTTTCGCGCGCCGCACCCCTGCATTTCCCTATGACACCCGCGAAACCGCGTGCTTCAATCACTTCGTAATGACACTGTCGCAAATGCCAAATCAGGCGCTGCGAACCGCCCCGGTCGGTGACCGGCCCAACCCGAGGATTCCGAGACCATGACCTTCCGTCCCAAGTACGTGACCTTCGACTGCTACGGCACGCTCA
>NZ_BAAJYR010000943.1:0-570 GCF_057546605.1 Acidovorax sp. KPB24-03
GCCTGCGCGGGCGACAGCGCGATGTCGATCTGCGTGCCGTGCATCAGGTCGGCGTACGAGCGCCGGTTGATCAGCGCCAGCACGCGGCTCGCGCCCATGCGCTTGGCCAGCAGGCAGGCCATGATGTTGTCCTCGTCGTCGTCGGTGAGCGCGAGGAACAGGTCCACCTCCTCGACGTTCTCGTCGCCCAGCAGGTCTTCGTCCGTGGCATCGCCCTGCAGCACCAGCACCTCGGAGGGCAGCGTGGAGGCCAGCTCGACGCAGCGGTCCGGATCGCCCTCGATCACCTTGATGTGAAAGCGCCCCTGCTGCGCCAGCTGCCGCGCCAGGCGCAGGCCCACGCGGCCGCCGCCGGCGATCATGATGCGGCGCACCGCCCGCGCGGGCTGGCCGTCGCGCTGGTGCATGGCGGCCAGCACCTGGGGAATGTGCTCGCGCGCGGACAGCACGAAGACCTCGTCGCCCGCCGCGATGCGCGTGTCGCCGTCGCAGGCGATGAAGCGGTCGGGCTCTTCGGGAAAGCGGCGGTAGATGGCCACCATGCGCATGGCCACGTCCGGGATGCCGGCC
>NZ_BAAJYR010000944.1:0-569 GCF_057546605.1 Acidovorax sp. KPB24-03
CGCCTACGACGCCCTGGGGCGGCGCAGTGCGCAGTGGACCCAGTCCGCCGCCCTGCGGGTGACCGGCGCGTGGGCCCCTGGCCGCACCGCCGGCCAAAGCGCCGCCTGGGCCCAGCGCCTGCAGCGCCCCGCCGCCACCGACAGCCTGCTCAAGCAATGGGAGTACGACAGCGCGGGCGAACTGGCGCGGGCGCGGCACAGCCGCCATGGCGAGACCGAATACCGCTACGACCCGGTCGGCCGGCTGCTCTCGGCGGTGCACGCCGGCCTGCCGTCCGCCCTGGCACCTTCCGGCCAGGGCGCGGCGGGCGAAGGCGCCGCCGCCGCGCTGAACGAAGTCTTCCACTACGACCCGGCCGGCAATCGCGTCGCCGACCGGGCTCAGGCGATGGACGGCGCTGGCCGGGGCTGGGTGCGCAACAACCGGGTGAAGGTGCTGCAGGACAAGCGCTTCGACTACGACGGCTTCGGCCGGCTGGTGAGAAAGCGCATCGGCGCGCACACCGAGCAGCACTTTCGCTACGACGCGCAGCACCGCATGACGCAGGCGGCCGTGGTGCGCGCGGGCC
>NZ_BAAJYR010000945.1:0-568 GCF_057546605.1 Acidovorax sp. KPB24-03
GCCGTTCCCGCCCGGCGGCGCCACCGACATCGCCGGCCGCGCCCTGCAGGAGCCGCTGCAGCGCCTGCTGGGCCAGCCCGTGGTGATCGAGAACCGCGCCGGCGCCGGCGGCTCCATCGGCATGGCCGAGGTGGGGCGCGCCGCGGGCGACGGCCTCACGCTGGGCGTGGCCACGCTGTCCACCCACGGCGTGAACCCGGCCGTGTTCTCCAAGCTGCCCTACGACCCTTTCAAGGACTTCGCCGGCGTGACCGAGATCGTCAAGGCCCCCGGGGTGATCGTGGTCAACCCCAAGGTCCTGCCGGTCAAGGATTTCGCCGAGCTGGTGAAGTACCTCAAGGCCAACCCCGGCAAGGTGTCCTACGCCACGCCGGGCAACGGCACCATCGGCCACATGTGGGGCGAGCTGTTCAAGAGCAGCACGGGCACTTCCATGGTGCACATTCCCTACCGCGGTGCCGGTCCGGCGATCAACGACGTGGTGGGCGGGCAGGTGCCGGTGTATTTCGACCAAGTGGCCTCGTCGCTGCCGCACGTCAAATCCGGCAAGCTCAAGGCCCTGGCCGTG
>NZ_BAAJYR010000946.1:0-563 GCF_057546605.1 Acidovorax sp. KPB24-03
CAATGCGCGGCTTGGATTGCGGCGTGGCTGGCTGACCGGGCTGCGCATCCTGCGGGATCAAGGCGCGGTAGTACGGCAGCGCCGAGGTGCCGCCCTTGTCCTCGACCACGATCAGCGGCGGGGAGCTGTTCTTGCTGAGAGGGCCGCGGTCCTGCGCGTCGGCGGTGGTGGCCAGCAGCGCCGCAGTCGCGGCAACGAGGATGCGGTTCATGGCATGGGGCTCCGGGCAGAGGGAAGTGAGGCGCCCGGCCCGAGCACGCGGGTCAGGTGCTGGTGGACGCTGCGGCGGTAGCGGGCGGCGGGCGCCCCGCCCGCGGGGCGGTGGTAGCGGCCGATGGCGACCAGCCAGTCTTCGCCCGGCGTGTGCTGCTCCTGCAGGATGTCTGCGGCGATGGCGAGGTTGCGGTACGGGTCGAGCAGCTCGCAGGGATGCGCGTAGCGGTGCGCGTGGTAGCCGAGGTTGACCTGGCCGAGGCCGGCGTCGATGCGGTTGGCCGGCGTGCGGGCGAGCGCCCGGCGGATGCCTGCGCAGGCTTCGGCCCGCGTGGCGTAGCGTTCGGCGC
>NZ_BAAJYR010000947.1:0-563 GCF_057546605.1 Acidovorax sp. KPB24-03
GGCCGCCGTGCCGCCGGGCCCGGGCCGGCCCGCCGCTGCCTCCTCCTGACCGCCAAGAAGGTTTCGCCATGCACGTGCTGCTCGTCAACAACTCCCCGATCCCGGTCTACGGCTATGGCGGCACCGAGCGCGTCATCTGGGACCTGGGCCAGATGCTGGTGCGCCTGGGCCACCGCGTGAGCTACCTGGTGCCCGAGGGCTCCACCTGCGACTTCGGCGCGGTGCTGCCCATCCGGCCCGATGCGCCGTGGGATTCGCAGATTCCCGCCGACGTGGACATCACGCACTTCCAGTTCAACCCCCGCACCGAGATCGGCACGCCCTACCTGGTCACCGAGCACGGCAATGCCCGAAAGCCCAAGCCGCTGCCGCGCAACACCGTGTTCCTCTCGCGCGACCATGCGGCGCGCTACGGCTCCACCGAGTTCGTCTACAACGGCCTGCAGTGGGAGAGCTACGGCGCCGTGGACTTCGCCCGGCCCCGCGACCACTACCACTTCCTGGGTAAGGCCGCGTGGCGCGTGAAGAACGTGAGCGGCGCCATCCGCGTGGCCCAACTGGCC
>NZ_BAAJYR010000948.1:0-563 GCF_057546605.1 Acidovorax sp. KPB24-03
GCGGCCTGGGCCGGCCCCGGCGTGGCCGCGGATTACGAGGGCACGCTGCAGGAAGATGCGTTCACCCATTCGCGCGGGCTGGACACGCACCGGCCGCTGCACCGCGTGCGGCTGCACGATGCGGACGGCACCGTGCTCTACGTGTCCGGCACCACGGGCGAGGTGGTGCGCGATGCGCCGCGCACCGAGCGCCTGTGGGGCTACGTGGGCACGTGGATCCACTGGCTCTACCCGCTGCGCGGCAACGCGCTGCAGCCTTACTGGAGCGCCACGGTGAACACGCTCGCCGTGGCCGGCACGCTGGCGGCGCTGGCCGGCACCGTCGTGGGCCTGCAGCGCAGGCGCTTTCGCGGGCGCTACCGCAGCGGCGCGCGCACGCCCTACCCCACGCCCGCGATGCGCTGGCACCATGCGCTGGGACTGGTGTTTTCGGCGGCGACCATCGCGTGGATCTTCAGCGGCTTCATGTCGATGAACCCGTGGAAGCTGTTCGACAGCGGCGCGCCGCCGCTGAATCTGGCGGCGCTGCAGGGCGGGCCGCTGGCCGTGGGCCCGCCGCAGGG
>NZ_BAAJYR010000949.1:0-562 GCF_057546605.1 Acidovorax sp. KPB24-03
CGTGGCGGGAGACTGGGCCAGGGCCGGAGCGCCGCCCCCCGCGAATGCCACGAGCGTGGCCGCGCGCACGGCCAGACGCCGGCGCCATGAAAAGACTTGCAACATGGCGGACGAGTCTAGCGATGCACGCTGGCGCCATTGCCCTGGCGCGCTGCCAGCGGCCGAGGATCGGCCTTCGTCCTACAGATCGATGCGCTCGCGGGGAGGTCCGGCGGCCTTCGGGTTCACCCTAGGATGGCCTCCAATCTTGAAGTCCCGGCCTCCGGGGAGAAAGGCAACTGTGAGCACTTGGTACAAATTGGCTCTCGGCAATGACCAGGACGCGTTCGAGCCCGCGCGCCAGATCCAGCAGATCTTCATGGCGAAGTTCCTGATGACGCCTCCTGGCTCGGGACGCGCCCTTTTCTCCAGCTACGACCTCGCCAGCGACAACCTCTGGCTGTATTTTTTCGCCCGCGGCGCGCGACATCGCCACCCGCGTGGCCGCCCAGCCGTGCGACAAGCCCGCCCCTGACGCCCCCCTGGGCCTGCTGGCCGGCGAGGGCGATGCCCTCGCCCAGCC
>NZ_BAAJYR010000950.1:0-560 GCF_057546605.1 Acidovorax sp. KPB24-03
CCCAGGCGGCCCACGGCCGCGTCGCACGCGTGGCGGCCGTGGCGCAGCTATGCGGTGATCCGGGCGTGGACGCTGGGGAGCACGCCCGCGGCATCGGGGGCGCCCACCCCGCAATCACTATCAAAAACATAGCAATATGCCGGCGCATTCATTGTGCTGGAGCCACTTTTTACCTTGGATTCGATCATGCAGTTCCATCCCCTCACCGTGCAAAGCCGCACGCCCACCCCGTTGGGCGATGTGCGCCTGTCCGCCTCGCCGCTGGGCCTGTCGGGCCTGTGGTTCGACGGCCAGCGCCACCAGCCCGAGGCGTTTCTCGACGGCCCCGGCGCCTGTCCCGTGGACGACGCCCACCCGCTGCTGCGGCGGGCCACGGCCCAGTTCCACGAATACCTGGACGGCCGGCGCACCCGCTTCGACCTGCCGCTGGACCTGTCGGGCGGCACGCCGTTCCAGCAGGCCGTGTGGCAGGCGCTGCTGGGCATTCCCTGCGGCGCCACCACCAGCTACGGTGCCCTGAGCCGCCTGCTGGAGCGGCCGCTGGCCGTGCGCGCCGTGGG
>NZ_BAAJYR010000951.1:0-559 GCF_057546605.1 Acidovorax sp. KPB24-03
CGGTATCGCCCGTGCGCGCGCCGGCCGTCCAGCGCGCCACGCCGCCGTGCACCGGCGCCAGCGCATCGAGCGGCGCCTGCAGCGCCTTGAGCGTGTCGGCCGCCAGCGCCCGCATGGGCGTGAGCCACAGGACGGTGAGCGGTGCGGCGGTGCTCTGGCGCCCCCGCAAAGGAATTGCTACTTTTTTTTATAGCATCACGCCCTAGTACTCTCTGCGCTGGAGCCCGATTCGGCTCAGATCCGTCTGGATCACCGGCCAGCGCCTGCAGGGCGCCGAGCCACACCGCATAGGTCTTGCCCGCCCCGGTCGTCGCGTGCAGCAGCCCCGAGCGGCCCTCCGCCATGGCCTTCCACACCTGCTTCTGGAACGGGAAAGGCTTCCAGCCCCGCTGCGCGAACCAGTCGGCCACCGCGCGCTGGACCGTGGACCGGGTCACTGCCAGCCCCCCTGCCGTGGCGAACGGCGCCGCAACGACGTGCGCGGCTGGCCGGCCCGTACCCAGCGGCGCGACAAGGGAAGCGGCATGGCTTGCGCCCCCCGCTCCGCTTGCGCTGCGCT
>NZ_BAAJYR010000952.1:0-558 GCF_057546605.1 Acidovorax sp. KPB24-03
GGCCTGGGCCAGGGGGCCCGGCCCGCCGGGCGGGGGTGGGGGCAATTGCGCGTGGGCGCTGGCGGCGGCAAGGGCGGCGGCCATCAGGCTGGTGCGGAGCAAGGGGTGGAGCGTCATGAAAGTCGTCCTTTCGAGTGGGGATGAGCTTTTTCACTCAAGACGCGTGCCAACGCCAGATTCCTTATGAATCAACCACTTGCGTGCGATGGCGGGCGCGCGCAGTGGGTGGAATGGCGACAGGTTGTCCGCTTTTGCGACAGGCTTGCGGTCATTCGATGCCGTATTGCGTGAGCTTGCTGTAGAGCAACTGGCGGTGGATGCCCAACCGCCGCGCGGCGAGCGAGCGGTTGCCCTGGGCCTGCGCGAGCGCGTGTGCCAGCATCTGCCGCTCCAGCCGCTCGATGGCCTGTGGCAGCGATCCCTCCAGCCAGGCGGCGGGCAAGGCGTCGCCCGACCCGGCGCGGTGGCTGTGGCCGGGGTCATCGGGCGGGGTCGGCGATGGCTGCAGCCCCAGGTCGGCGGCCCCCACCACCGGGCCGCGCTGCAGGGCATGGCAGC
>NZ_BAAJYR010000953.1:0-557 GCF_057546605.1 Acidovorax sp. KPB24-03
CTCCAGCAAGGCGCTGCGCTGGCGCTCCTGGTCGGCCCAGCCGCTGCGCAGGCCGTGGACCGCCGCGTTCCAGTGCATCCAGTAGGCGACCGGGTGCAGCCGGCGCCACGGCTTGCTGGCATAGCCCAGGGCGCTGAGCGCCAGCAGCGCGCACAGCAGCGCCACCAGGCTTCGCGGCCAGCGCACGGTGGTGCGCAGGCCCCGGCGCGCGCTGCGGCCCACCAGCCACGCGGCGACCACCAGCGCCGCCGACCACACGGCCACCGAGCGCCAGTGCATCGACAGGTATTCGGCGCTCTCGCGGCCCGTGGTGTTGGCGGCCGCGCCGAGCACCAGCGTGCTGTCGGGCGCGGCCTGGTAGGCGTCCAGCAGATAGGCGCGTGCCACGCCGTCGAGCGCGAAGGCCATGGCCCACAGCCACACGGCGGCGGTGCGCAGCCGGTGCACGGCGTCGCTGCGCACCGGCCAGGCCAGCCACAGCAGGGCGGGCAGGGCCAGCGCCATCAATTGCGCCACGCGGCGGCCATCGTGCCCGAGGGCCACCAGCGCCAGCACCG
>NZ_BAAJYR010000954.1:0-550 GCF_057546605.1 Acidovorax sp. KPB24-03
TCCGTCTGCGGCCTTTTTCTGGTGCGGCGCAGCCGCGCGCAGGCGTCCGCACGCCCGCCAACCCATCGGCGCAGCAGCCCACGCTGGAGAAGATCAAGGCCGCCGGCAAGGTGGTGCTGGGGGTGCGCGAGGCCTCGCCGCCCATGGCCTACGCCCTGGGCGCGAACGAGAAGTTCGTGGGCTACCACGTGGAGCTGTGCGAGCGCGTGATGAAGGAGATCGCGCCGCAGGCCCGGCTCGAATACATGGCGGTGACCGCGCAGAACACGCTGGCGCTGGTGCAGAACGGCACCATCGACATCGGCTGCGGGCCCACCACCAACAACACGGCGCGCCAGCAGCAGGTGGCCTTTGCCGTGACCACCTACGTGAGCGAGGTGCGCATGGCGGTGCGCGCGGATTCGGATTTGAACTCGGTCAGCCAACTGGGCGGGCGCACCGTGGCCGCGTCGGCCGGCACCACCGCCGTGCAGATGCTGCGCAAGCAGGAGCGCGCGCTGGGCGCCCCCATCAAGACGCTGCTGGGCAAGGACCACCAGGAGAGCTTTTT
>NZ_BAAJYR010000955.1:0-548 GCF_057546605.1 Acidovorax sp. KPB24-03
ACTGGGCCGCCCGCGCACGATGAGCGGCTGGCCGAGCCGCGTCTCCAGCGCGCGCACGCGCAGCGACACCGCCGAGGGCGTGATGTGCAGCGCGGCGGCGGCCTGCTCGAAACTGCCCGCCTCGGCCACGGCGAGAAAGGCCTCGCATTGTTTGGAATCCAGTGCCATGGCGCTTTTGGGGTTGAAAGCTGAGGAATTCTCAGCCAAGTCGATATTTTCCCCATTCAGGATGGGATTCGGCCCCGGCCCCAGACAATTCGCCGATGTGGTCTTCCATCACCCCTTTTCTGCATGGTTTCGGCGCCGGGGCCGGCCTGATCATCGCCATCGGTGCGCAGAACGCGCATGTGCTGCGCGTCGGCCTGCTCGGGCGGCACGTGGCCCTCACGGTGGGCACCTGCATCGCCATCGACGTGATCGCCATCGCTGCGGGCGTGGCCGGCATGGGCGCGCTGATCCAGGGCCAGCCGTGGCTGCTGGCGATCGCCCGCTGGGGCGGCGCGGCGTTCCTGGCCTGGTACGGCCTGGGGGCGCTGCGCCGTGCGTTG
>NZ_BAAJYR010000956.1:0-546 GCF_057546605.1 Acidovorax sp. KPB24-03
GCGGGCTCCCGCAGGCCCGCGCCGTCGCCCAGCGGCGGCAGGTGGGCGGTGCGCTCGGCCTCGGTGAGCTGGGGGTAGCCCACGTACATCATCACGATGCCGGAGACGAACCACATCGCGAAGAAGCCGCACAGCAGCACCCCCAACCAGCGGTGGGTGAGAAACAGCCAGCGCTTGGCGCGCACAGGGCGGGTCCAGTCCATGGTGCGTTTCCCGTCGGCGTTCAGAACGCCACCTGCAGCGACACGTCCACCGTGCGCGGTGCGCCCAGGTACACCTGCGCGCTGCGCGCTTCGGCCGCGTAGATGCGGTCGGTGGCGTTGCGCAGGTGGCCCGAGAGCGTGGCGGTGGGCGAGAGCTTCCACGACAGCCCCAGGTCCAGCAGCGTGTACGAGGGCCAATACTGCGTGTTGGCCGCGTCCGCAGAGATGCGCCCCACGCGCCGCGCCCCCGCCGTGGCCTGCAGCGCGGGCGTGACCGCGTAGCCCAGCCACAGGTTGGCCACGCTCTCGGGCGTGTTGGTGGGCGTGCGGCCGGCCAGCGACA
>NZ_BAAJYR010000957.1:0-540 GCF_057546605.1 Acidovorax sp. KPB24-03
CGAGCGGGAGTTCAACACCCGGCACTGGGGCAAACCCATGACCCTGCACGGCGTGCGCCGCTGGCTCCTGGGCGAGACCATGCCCGATGCCCGCAAGCTCATCACCCTGGCCGAATGGCTGGGCATGCCGGTGCAGGAACTGGCGTTCGGCGTCGCCGACGGTACCGAAGTGCGCGAGCAGCCCGCCCAGTGGCACGTCGGCGTGGGCTATGAGGACCGCGAGCTGTTCGACACCTACCTCAAGCTGCCCGTGCCCAAGCGGCGCCTGGCGCGCGAGGTGATCCTGGCCATCGCCAAGGCCCACGCGGCCGATCAGCCCAAGCCGGCCGGCAAGCCCCATTGACGCGGGCACCAACCGTCACCCCAAATCACGGCGGCCGCGTAACTCGAAGACGGAGTCAATCCACGGCCAACGGGCGTGCCTAGCGTGCCGCCCATGCAAGATCCCAAGCAACTGTTTGCCGAGAAATTACGCCAAGCCATGGTGGCGGCCGGCTACGAACCCAAGCCCTCCGTCCTCGAGCGGGAGTTCAACACCCG
>NZ_BAAJYR010000958.1:0-539 GCF_057546605.1 Acidovorax sp. KPB24-03
GCCTTGAGGGGCGCGACGGCGCTGGAGGGCGAAGAGGGGGCGGCGGGTGCGGGGCGCTTCATGGCTGGCCTCCGGTGCGCAGCAGCCACTGCCCGTCCTGCATGCGGGAGGAATACCCGGCGGCGGACAGCCGCTGGTTGGCGCTGGCCAGCGCCTCGGCGGGCAGCTCGAGCCCGCGCAGGCGAAGATCGCCCGCGCTGTAGTCGAGCGCGGTGGGCAACTGGCCCGGCGGCAGCGCGGCGCCCGCGGCGGCCAGCATGGGTTCGAGGTCGCGCGGCGAGACGCTGCCGGCGGCCTGGCGCAACTGAGCGAGTTCGCGCTCCATCTGCACGGGCGCATCGACCACCACCTTCACCTGGGGAAAGGTCTGCGTGAGCGCGGCGCGCACGCCGGCCTGCTTGGCCTCCAGTGCCTGGCGTTCCTGCCAGGCCCAGGCATTGAGGCCCACGAGCTGCGTGGCCACCAGCAGCCCGAGGGCCCAGCGCGCGGCGCGCCATTGCGGCGCGCGCGCGAAGGTGCCGAGCGTGCTGCCGGCCTTG
>NZ_BAAJYR010000959.1:0-537 GCF_057546605.1 Acidovorax sp. KPB24-03
CCACCAGCAGCGCGAGCGCGTTGCGGTCGCGCGCGACCTGGGCGGTGTAGGTGGCGACGTCGGCGCGCGCGGTGTCCACCGTGGTCTGCGTCTGCGCCAGGGTCAGGCCCGAGGTGGCGCCCAGCGCATGGCTGCGCTGCGTGAGGTCCAGCGACTGCTGGCGCGTGCGCAGCGTGTCGCGCGCCAGTTGCAGGCGGCGGCCGTCCGCATCGAGGGTGAGCCAGGCGTTCACCGCCTCGGCCACCAGGCTCAACTGCACGCTGCGGCGGTTCTCGGCGGCGCGGAAGAACTCCTGCAGCGCGGCGTCGTTCAGGTTGCGCACGCGGCCGAAGAAGTCGATCTCGTAGCTGGCAAAACCCAGTTGCGCGCTGTATTGCCCGCCCACGTTGGAGCGGCCCGCGGTGGTCAGGTCGTCGGCCGTGCGGCTGCGGCTGCCCGCGCCGGTGGCGTTCACGCCGGGGAACAGGTCGGCGCGCGAGACGCCGTACTGCGCCCGCGCCCGCTCGATGGCCAGCACGGCCACGCGCAGGTCGCGGT
>NZ_BAAJYR010000960.1:0-536 GCF_057546605.1 Acidovorax sp. KPB24-03
CGCGGCCAGGGCCGCCGTGCCCGACTGCCCGCCGCGCACGGCCTGCAGCGCGGTCACCACCGCATCCAGCTGGCGCCACAGCGCGGGCTCCATGCGGCGTTCGCCCTCCGCGGGGGGCGGAAAGAAACGGGAGGGCGAGCGCGGCTGCGGATCGGTCATGTTCTGTCTGAGCCTGTCTTGAATAGGAAAAAACCGGTTGCGGTTGCGGACGCCGTCGCGGCCACGCCTTGAATCAATGTCAAACCATCCACGCCCCTCCCGGGATGCGGGGATGGGCACGCAGCCTACAGCGTTCTGGCCGCCTTGAACCCGAACAGCCACGCCAGCAGGCGCGCCGGGAACTGGCCGATGGCCTGGTTGTACTGCAGCGCCGCATCGTTGAACTGCCGGGTGGCCAGCGCATTCTGGGCCACCAGCTCCTGCCACCGCTGCGCCCACAGGGGCAGCGCCGCGCCTTCGCCGGGCGCCGGCGGAACCTCCGCCACGCGCACCATGGCCAGCCAGGCGGCCTCGAGCACCTCGCGCCCCGTCAGCAG
>NZ_BAAJYR010000961.1:0-533 GCF_057546605.1 Acidovorax sp. KPB24-03
CAAGGCTTGACCCCCCGCCGCGGACGCCGTCCGCGCGCTCGCGGCGCGCATCGATGCGTTGCTGCCGCAGACGCAGTGCACCCGCTGCGGCTACCCCGATTGCGCGGCCTATGCCCTGGCGGTCGCCACGGCCGAGGCCGGCATCAACCAATGCCCGCCCGGTGGCGCCGAAGGCGTGGAACGCCTGGCCGCCCTCACGCAGCGGCCAGTGCGGCCGCTGTCGCCCGAACACGGCACCGAAGGGCCGCGCGCCGTGGCGTTCATCGACGAGGCCTGGTGCATCGGCTGCACGCTGTGCCTCAAGGCCTGCCCCACGGACGCGATCCTGGGAGCCAACAAGCAGATGCACACGGTGATCGAGGACCATTGCACGGGCTGCGAACTGTGCATTCCCGTGTGCCCGGTCGATTGCATCGTGCTGGAAAACGCCAGTGGCAGCGCGACCGGCTGGGCCGCCTGGTCCGCGGCACAGGCCGGGCACGCCCGGGACCGCTACGCGGCCCGCACCCAGCGGCTGGCCCGTGACGCGCAGG
>NZ_BAAJYR010000962.1:0-532 GCF_057546605.1 Acidovorax sp. KPB24-03
CGCCGCTGGTGCGGCAGGCCGTGCCCGGCCTGCGGGTGGCGGTGGCCCAGAGCATGGAGGACTCGCTCACCCGCGAGGAAAGCAGCCATGGCGTGGGCCGCGCCGCGGCGTTGCAGCGCTGGCGCGCGCTCGCACAGTCCCTGTCCGACCTGCCGGCGTTCGCCGGCGTGGTCGTGCAGGCATGGGAAGATTTTGAAGGGGCCGCCCCGTGAAGATCCAGTTCGACATTCCGCCGGGTTCGGCGCAAGAGGCCAACGGCCTGCCGGTGCGCTACGCCGCCGCCAAGCGGCAGGTGCCGCGCTGGCGCTGGTACCTGCTGCTGGCCATGGTGCTTGCAGCGCCGGCCTACCTGCTGATGCGCTTTGCCATCGCCTACTGGTGGGAGACGGCGCCCGGCTTCGTCGTCACCGAGCAGGTGGCCGTGGGCGTGCACACCTCCGGGCGCGTGGCGCGCATTGTGGCCGTGGGCGAGACCGTGCCCGCGGGCCAGCCGGTGATGGTGCTGGAGCCGCCCACGGCCGCGGGGGCGCCG
>NZ_BAAJYR010000963.1:0-531 GCF_057546605.1 Acidovorax sp. KPB24-03
AGGGCCGCCGCGCAGGCGCCGCCCCGCCGCAGGGCCGGGGCCCAAACGCCCTTGGCCGCCATGGAAATCAAGGCTCTCCCGGCCGGTGCTTGCGCGCCCGCGGGGCGCCGGTATAGTCATTGCAAGTTACGTCACCAGCGTTCGCCTTTGTCATGCATCCGCAGGCCGGCGCTGCGCGCTTTCGGAGATTCGGTATGAAACGTCGTTCATGGTGCGCGCTCTTCATGGCGCTCGGTTCTTTGGCGCTGCCCGGCGCCGCGTCGGCGCAGGCAAAGTGGACCCTCGCCACGGGCTACCTGCCCGACGTGTTCCACACCGTCAACCTGCAGCAGTTCGCCCAGGAGGTGAACGACCGCACGAAAGGCGCGCTGGTGATCGACGTGCGCCCCGACAACAGCGTGGCCCGGCTGTCCGAGATCGCCGGCCAGGTGCGCGCCGGCAAGATCGCAGCGGGCGAGGTGCTGCTCAGCTCGCTGGCGGCCGACACCAAGCTGGCCGGGGCCGACGCCATTCCCTTCATCGTGGACAGCT
>NZ_BAAJYR010000964.1:0-530 GCF_057546605.1 Acidovorax sp. KPB24-03
GTGGCGCTGCTGATGCTGCTGGTGCTCGGCATGATGCTGCTGGCCGGCGACGGAGAGATCCCATGAGCGGCACAACTCTTCTGGCCGTCGAAGGCCTGTCGGTCCATGTGGGCGCCAAGGCACTGCTGCGCGATGTGTCGTTCAGCCTGCGCGCCGGCGAGGTGCTGACGCTGCTCGGCGAAAGCGGCGCAGGCAAGTCGCTGCTGGCACAGGCGGTAATGGGCAACCTGCCGGGCACGCTGCGCGCCGGCGGCATGGTGACTCTGGACGGCGTCGCCAGCCGCGCCGAGAACGCGAAGGCGCGGCGGCCACGCTGGGGGCGCACGCTGGCCTTGCTGCCCCAGGAGCCCGCGCTGGCGCTGGATCCGCTGATGCGCATCGCGCCACAGCTGAGCGAGACGCACGAGCTGGTGCGCGGCGCGGGGTTCGAGGAGGCCGAAGCTGCGGCGCTGTGCGATCTGGAAGCCGCCGGCTTGGCGGACTCCGCCCGGCAATATCCCTGGCAGCTCTCGGGCGGCATGGCGCAGCGC
>NZ_BAAJYR010000965.1:0-526 GCF_057546605.1 Acidovorax sp. KPB24-03
CGTGGTGGCGTCCGAAGTGCGGTCGCTGGCCGGGCGATCGGGCGCGGCGGCGCGTGAGATCCGTGACCTCATCGGCGACTCGGTGCGCCAGGTGGAGACCAGCGCGCAGCTGATCCGGGCGGCGGGCTCGGGCATCGCCGAGATGGCGGGTGGCGTGCGCAGCGTGGCCGCCAACGTGAGCGAGATCTCGGCCTCCAGCGCCGAGCAGAGCACCGGCCTCAGCGAAATCAGCGCCGCCGTCCAGCAGCTCGACCAGATCACCCAGCGCAACGCCCAGATGGTGGGCCAGGCCGTGCACCAGGCCGAGGCGCTGGAACACCGCGCCTCCACGCTCTCGCGGGCGGTGATGTCGTTCCGCCTGCAGCAGGGCACCGCCGACGAGGCCAAGGCGCTGGTGGAGCGGGCTGTGGCCCTGGCGCGCACGGCGCCCCAGGCCAGCCTGCTGCGCACGCTGACGGACCCGGCCCAGCCCTTTCATGACCGGGACATGTACGTGTTTGCCCTGCGCTTGGACGGCACCTACCTG
>NZ_BAAJYR010000966.1:0-522 GCF_057546605.1 Acidovorax sp. KPB24-03
GGTGCTGGCGTTCATGCTGGTCTATGGCGCCACGGTGACGGTGCTGAGCATGGTGCTGCTGCTGACCGATCTCGATTTGGTGAGCGCGTTCTCCGCCGTGCTGGCCAGCGTCAACTGCACGGGGCCGGGCCTGGGGCTGCTCGGGCCGTCGGCCACCTACGCGGTGCTCACCGAGTTCCAGCTCTGGGTCTGCACCCTGGCCATGCTGCTCGGGCGGCTGGAGATCCTGAGCTTCATGGTATTGCTCACCCCGGCGTTCTGGCGGCGGTAGCGCGGGGCGGCGGCCGGGCGGGCCGGGGCGTCGCGCCGGTGGCGAAAGCCGGCGGCCGGGGTTGCGAAGCCGGGGCGCGTCCCCATATCCCTACAATTCAACGCGTCTTTCGTCTTCCGAGGGCTTTTCATGGTTCCGCATCTCATCACCGCCCTCACGGGACCGATCAACGAGCTCGAACAGCGCATTCTCGATTCCATGCCCGCGATCGAGCGGTGGTTCCGCCTGGAGTGGATGGAGCACACGCCCCC
>NZ_BAAJYR010000967.1:0-522 GCF_057546605.1 Acidovorax sp. KPB24-03
CGGCCGCCAGGCACGGCGCCCCTGCTCGATCTGCAGCCCGCGCAGGCCCTGGCGCTGCGCCGGATCGCGCGGCGCACCTGGCGCTACTTCGAGACCTTCGTGACGCCGGCGGACCACATGCTGCCGCCCGACAATTTCCAGGAAACGCCCCGGCCCGTGGTGGCGCGCCGCACCTCGCCGACCAACATCGGCCTGTACCTGCTGGCGACGGCCGCGGCGCGCGATTTCGGCTGGGCCGGCACGCTGGAGACGGTAGCGCGCCTGGAGGCGACGTTCACCACGCTGCAGCAGCTGCAGCGCTTTCGGGGCCACTTCTTCAACTGGTATGGCACGGCGGACCTGCGCGCGCTCGATCCGCCCTACGTGTCGTCGGTGGACAGCGGCAATCTCGCCGGCCACCTGATCGCCCTGGCCAACACCTGCGACGAGTGGCGGGCCCAGGGCGGCCCCTGCGCGGAAGTTCGCACGGGCATCGGCGACGCGCTGCAGCTGGCGCGTGCGGGCCTGCCGGGCCTGGCCAGC
>NZ_BAAJYR010000968.1:0-518 GCF_057546605.1 Acidovorax sp. KPB24-03
TGCACGCGCGCCAGCCCGGCCGGGCCATCGGGCACGAAGGTCATGGCGATCGACTTGTAGTTGACCAGCAGCGCGTCCGGCGCGGCGTTGTAGGGGCGCAGGGGCTCGCCGTCGAAGCGCGCGGCATCGTGGTCGGGCACGTCGAAGGCGCTGCGGTCCAGCACGATGTCGCCGACGATCACCTGGATGCCCTGCGCCTGCAGGCGCCGCATCAGCAGCCACAGGCGCTCCACCACGAGCTTGGGGTCGCCCTGCCCCTTGATGTACACGTTGCCCTGCAGGCTGCCCGACCGCGGGCGGGCGTCCAGGTACACCGGCGTGTCCCAGGTGAAGGCCGGCCCCAGCTGGTCCAGCGCGGCATAGGTGGTGACCAGCTTCATGACCGAGGCGGGATTGACCGGCACCTGCGCGCGGTAGGCGAGCCGGGGCGCCTGCCGGCCCTCCGCATCCACCACCAGCACCGACAGGGCCTCGCGCGGCAGCTTGGCGCGCTGCAGGGCGGCCTCGACCGCGGGGCG
>NZ_BAAJYR010000969.1:0-518 GCF_057546605.1 Acidovorax sp. KPB24-03
GTGGTGGGCGTGGTGCTGGCGGTCCTGTGCTGGCTGTTCATCCGCCGCAACGTGCTGGCGCCGCTGGACGACGCCGGCGCGCTGCTGGAAAAGGTCGCCCAGGGCGACCTCACCACGCGCATCGAGGTGCGCTCGTCCAACGAGATCGGCCGCCTGATGGGCGCCGCGCGCACCATGCAGGAGGGCCTGGCGCGCATGGTCACGCAGGTGCGCCAGGGCGTGGAGGAGATCCACACCGGCTCGCGCGAGATCGCGCTGGGCAACGGCGACCTGAGCGGGCGCACCGAGCAGCAGGCCGCGTCGCTGGAGGAAACCGCCGCCAGCATGGAGCAGCTGTCGTCCACCGTGAAGCAGAACGCCGACAGCGCGCGCCAGGCCAACCAGCTGGCCGCCAGCAGCATGGCGGTGGCCCAGCGCGGCGGCGCGGCGGTCGGCGAGGTGGTGGCGACGATGCAGGAGATCGCGGGCAGCTCGCGCCGCATCGCGGACATCGTCGCGGTGATCGACGGCATCGCCTT
>NZ_BAAJYR010000970.1:0-517 GCF_057546605.1 Acidovorax sp. KPB24-03
CGGCGTAGCGCACGCTCAGGCCGCGGATGACCAGATCGCCCGCGCCATGGGCCACGGGCGGCAAGGCCGCAGGGTTTTCGCCCACGGCCGGCACGCTACTTCGCACGCTGCACCCAGGTGGGGTTCACGCCCACCGAATAGTCGGGCAGCACGGCCTGGATGGTGCCCTGCTCTTTCAGGAAGGCGGCCGTGGCGGCCAGCGACTGTGCCGCCACCGACTGCGCGCCGCCGCCCAGCCATTTCGGCGAGGCCTGCTCGGCCGGCGGCACGAAGGCATACAGCGCCAGGCTGGCAGGCACCGTGGGCGCCTCGGCGCCGGTCCACTTCGCCACCGCCTTGACCTGGGGCGAATCGGCCGTCCAGGCGGCCTTCTGGGCCGTGTATGCGCGGTCGGCATCGGCCAGCACCTGCACGAACTGGGTCAGGAAGGCGTCGTGCTCGCGCGCGAACGGCTTGGACACGGCCAGCGCGTCGAACGTGGCCTTGCCGGTCTGCGCGGCGATCTGGCCCGAGGTGG
>NZ_BAAJYR010000971.1:0-512 GCF_057546605.1 Acidovorax sp. KPB24-03
TCACGCCGCTGGCCGACGCCGTGGCCGAGATGCAGCGCCACCGCCGCACGCCCATCACGCTGGCCGACGGGCACGCCGCGGCGCTGCGCATCTCGGGGGAGTTCGACCTGGACCGCATCGACCAGCTGATCGACCTGCTGCCGCGCCTGGCCCCGGTGCGGGTGGACCGCCATGCGGACGGCAGCGTGGTGATCGGCCTGCGCACGGCACATCAAAGACCATAGCAGGATGCCGGCGCATTGATTGCGGCGGTGCCCGTTTCGAGGCCCAGTGCCCGGTCTCCGGCCGATGGGCCGCCGCTGGCCATTCATTGATTTGGATCGGCGACGTGTACAAACCCGCCCGCTGCATCGGCTCACAGGGGGACGGGCGCGCCCTGCCCGCCCGCCGTCCCTTTTTTGTGTCTTGACCGATTTCTTTCCAGGAGCCTCCATGCCGATCCCCCAACACCGCCGCCCGCCACACCGCGCCCGCTGGGCCGCGCTGGCCGCCGCGCTGTGCATCGCCGCCAC
>NZ_BAAJYR010000972.1:0-504 GCF_057546605.1 Acidovorax sp. KPB24-03
CCCGGCGGGCCCACCACCACCGCGGTCTGCGGGCCGGTGGTCTTGGGCTTCGGGGTGGTGCGCGCGGGCGTATACGGCAGGCTGGTGGGCTGGGCCTGCAGGGTGAACTTCTGGAACGAGCCCTCCTCCTGCGGCGTGCCCTTGGTGCCGGGCGCCACGGCGCTGACCTGGGGGTTTTCCTTGAAGTGGTACTCCAGCCCGGTCAGCAGGTATTGCTGGTTCTGGTCCTCGCGCGGGTGGTTCTCCAGGGTGAAGGTGTAGCCGGGCGCCAGCGCCCGGTGGCGCGACTCGCCCCGCACGGTGCTGTGCCCGGTCAGGCTCGATTGCAGCCGCGAGCGGGCGTAGTTCTCGCCGTCGCCGAACTCGGTGTACCCGCCCGGCCATTCGTAGATCTCGTGGCTGTCGTGCGCGTGCCCCGGCGGGGTCTGGCGCATGTTGGACAGGTCGGCCTTGGGTTTCTTGAAGTCGTAGTCGTCGTTGTAATGCCGCCCGGGCTTGATCTCC
>NZ_BAAJYR010000973.1:0-504 GCF_057546605.1 Acidovorax sp. KPB24-03
GCGCAGGCGGGCCAGCGTGGCCTCGAAGTCCAGCGCGGCGGGCGCGGCCTGCCGTGCGAGGGTGGCCTGCAGCTTCTGGACGGCCTTGCGCAGCCGCTCGGGCTGCACGGGCTTGAGCAGGTAGTCCACGGCCTGGGCCTCGAAGGCCTGCACGGCGTACTGGTCGTAGGCGGTCACGAACACCAGCGCGGGAAAGGGCGTGTCGGCCGGCCAGGCGTCGGCCAGCTCGGCGGCCGCCTCCAGGCCGCTCTGGCCCGGCATGCGGATGTCGAACAGCAGCACGTCGGGCCGCAGGTCCAGCGCCTGCTGCACGGCCGCGAGCCCGTCGCCCACGGTGGCGGCGATCTGAAGGTCCGGCCAGGCCCGGGCCAGCTCCTGGCGCAGGGCGGCGGCCAGCAGCGGTTCGTCTTCGGCGATCAGGGCGCGGGGCGCGCGGGAGGGCGGCAGGTTCATGGCAGCGGGGGATTCAAGGGAAATACGGCCCTGGCGCATGTTTCACTAGGG